>SVMP01000173.1 GCA_015067385.1 Oscillospiraceae bacterium
TTTACAGATTGGCAGCAGAACGTCCGGATTACACAAAACGTTATTATAAAAATATTTATCTCGTTACAGGTCACACACCAACAGTTAACATTGATGAAAAATACAAAGGACGCATTTACTCCGAAAATGGTCACATTGCCATCGATTGCGGCGCAGGCTACGGTATGCCTCTCGGATGCATAAGACTTGACGATTTCAAAGAATTTTATGTTGCATAATTAATATCATTCTTCTTTTTCAGCATATTCCGTCAAAGTTTCTCTGATATCATTAAATCTTTGAGTATCTCTGATAAAATCAAACATGGGCCAATCAAGGTATTTCAGAATTATATTACATGAATTGCCCTTATAATTTTTGCTGTAATCTTTGCCGTATTCAAGTCGGTCTATTATAGGAGATGTAAAATGTCCTTCTTTTGTTTTTGAGGCTAAAACAGAGAATTTCACACAGTCTTCAAGTGCTTCAAAAGTTTTCTCTTCATCTTTCATCTCACCGTATGTTCTTGCGATCAATGAATATCGCCATGCTATATCCCCCGAATATCCGCCGTAATTTCCGTCAGAAAAAAGCATTTTCAAAAGATCTGTGCCGAATTGAACATAACGGATCTTTTCTTCTTCCGAGATGCCTTCTTTGTTTGTCACATTCACAGTTTCCAATGCAGCCAGGTATACAAATTTCAGAATACACGACTGAGTTTCTTTAATTCCGTCCTCACCGTCAAGAATAAATGCTTTCCGGCTTTCTCTGCAATTATACATACTGCCTAACATTTCGGCGTAACAGAGAGCTTTTTCAGTATCGTTTATGCTGTTGTAAATATAACACATTTCGGAAATGACAGATTCGCGTATCCTTGCATCTGTTGATTCATCAAGAATACGGGTACCGAGTTCAATACAAATTTTTGCATCATCTTCAGGGATGGGAAAAAGTCCTTTACAAATAATTCGGCTCATAAGTTTCGACATAACATAGTGGTTATTGGGGAACTCTTTTAAAGCATTTTCCCAGACAGCTATTCTTGCATTGTTATCCCCTATTTTACCGAGAAGTTTATCTTCTTCTGTATATCCATCGATCTTTTCCTTGATTCTTGCTTGTCCTACATCCAAAAGATCATCTATGCTGACATTAAAATACAATGCGATCTGAGGAAGTAACGAAATATCAGGAAATCCTTCACCACGTTCCCATTTGCAAACAGACTGTTGAGATATGCCTAAATGTTTTGCCAAAGCTTCTTGAGTAACATTTTTTTGTTGGCGTAAATTTTTCAGTTTATCTTTTAAATTGATATCCATAAATCAACCCTCCATAAAGTTTTTCTTGTTTGCAATAATATTATAACATCAAATCATCAATATTTCAAGAACCTTAAAGCTGTTTTATGGGTGTATTTTACAACAATTAGATGTATTAAGAAATTTAAGGGTAAAAAAATTTATATTTCTCTGAAAAACAGGTTTACAAATCCGATTTAATGTGCTATAATGTTAACATTAAAAAATGACATTTTTCGTGTCAAATAAGTTTAAGGAGAAAAAACATGGTAGGTACTTTTTGGGCATTTATGCCTGCAATTATCGCCATAGTACTCGCGTTGGTAACGAAACAGGTTTACGTTTCGCTTTTCCTCGGTATCTTCGTTGGTGCTATGATGTACGCGGGAGGAGATCCTCTCAACGCAATCTTCACTCTTTATCAGGTAATGAGTGAAAAAGTAGGAGCAAACACTCCGATAATCGTTTTCCTTGTAGTTCTTGGTATTTTCGTTGTTCTTATGCAGAAATCCGGCGGGGCAAAAGCCTACGGTGAATGGGCAGGAAATAACATCAAATCAAAGAACAAGGCGCTTGCAGCAACAGCAGGTCTCGGATGCTTGATTTTTGTTGACGACTATTTCAACTGTCTTACGGTCGGTTCCGTTATGCGTCCCGTAACAGACAAGTTCAAGATCTCCAGATCCAAGCTTGCGTATATTATTGACGCTACAGCGGCTCCTGTATGTATTATCGCTCCCATTTCAAGCTGGGCTGCTGCAGTTGCAGGTGAGCTTGAAGGCGACGGTCTTACCGTTTTCATCAGCACAATCCCCTTTAACATTTATGCACTTTTAACCATCATTATGGTATTCGCTCTTTGCTTCCTCAACTTCGATTTTGGTAAAATGAAGAAAAACGAAGATGTTGCAGAAGCAACAGGCGACGTTTATGCGGGTGTTCCCGAATCGGGCAGTGCAGAAGCTGAGATCGAATCCAACCCCAAAGGCAAGATCCGTCATCTTGTTGTTCCCGTTATCATTCTTATTATTTGCTGTATATTCGGTATGATCTACACCGGTTTCTTCTACAACTGGGATACAGGTCTTATCGACACCGAACTTCAGTCCGCAAACGTAATCGAAGCGTTCTCCAACTGTGACGCAGGTATGTCCCTTGCTATCGGTTCTACAATCGCTCTTGTTATCGTTTCTGTTTACTATATGATAACAAAAACGATCTCCTTCAAAGAAATCACCGACAGCTTTACCGACGGTTTCAAAGCAATGGTACCCGCCATCCTTATCCTTACCTTTGCTTGGTCAATCGCAGGCATCATGGGTGCTAAGGGCGGTTATCTCGATGCTCAGGCATTTGTTGAAACAAACCTTGCAAACAGCGCATTCCCGCAGTTCCTCTTCCCTGCTATTTTCTTTATTCTTGCAGGTCTTATCGCATTCTCAACAGGTACTTCCTGGGGTACATTCGGCGTTCTCGTTCCGATTGCAGTTACGATCCTCGGTGGCAGCGGTGCACTTACTATCATGACAGTTTCCGCTACCCTCGGCGGCGCAGTTTTCGGCGACCATATCTCCCCCATCTCCGATACCACAATCCTTGCTTCCGCAGGTGCACGATGCAACCATGTTGAACACGTTAACACCCAGCTTCCCTATGCGGGTCTTGTTGCAGGTATCGCAGCAGTTGCTTACCTTGTAGGCGGTGCTTGCACAGCTCTCGGCAGTGTTGTAAGCTGCATAATCATGTGGGCAGTTGCACTCATTCTCTTCGCTGTTGCTGTATTCGTAATTAAAACTATCAACAAAAAGAAAGCTGCTAAATAAAGATCAATAAAGTAACATACTATTTATTTCAGCATTCACGAAAAACTCCCCCATATACTGGGGGAGTTTCCTTATCAGAGAATTTTACACTTTGGGCAAAGCGCGAGCAACGCATTTGATCAGTCAAACGTAAATGGGCTAAGCCCAAACCCATATTACAAACAGAAAGAGAGAACAGACGGTTCATAGCCGAGAGTTCTCCCTTTTCTGTTTGTATAAAGTGATATTCTTTGCTGACGCAAAGAGTGATATTGAAGCATCAAGGCTTCAGTTATATTCTATTCGTTCCAAAACTTGCAAAGCAAATAACACTCAGTGCAAGCCGAATATCACTGCGTAGCAATAAAACTCGCCGAAGGCGAATAAAGTTAGCGTGATACTCCGTTAAGAGTATCACGCTTTTCAATGGGGAAGTCATTTTTATTCTTCTTTTATCCATTCTTTGCCGTCAACAGAATGGTAAGCATCAAGATTGTGTTGCTCTTTAAAAGGAAGGCTGCGAGTCGCATATATCCAATATTCTCCCTCATAAAATCTTGCTTCGGGGTCTGCGTGCCAGCTTGTATCAATAGGATTGTTAATATACATAGTTGTCCCCTTTTATAAAATATTTTTGACAATGATAACATAAAAAAGTTGATTTGTCAAGATAAAGCAGAACCGCACTAACACAAAGTATTTTTTTATTTCAACGCTGTTGAAGTATCAGTAGAATATGCTTTAACAGACGGGAAAACCGCGACTGCAAGCGAATATATAAGGACCGCAATGCAAACAAGGAAAACAACATCCGGTGAAAGTTCCGTATAGTAGCCTGTTTCGGAATATCTGAAATCGACGGAGATTCGCATCAGAGCAGTAACCAAAAGACCGATAACAAGTCCGACAACGGAAATAACGCCGATAAGAGCAGTCGTTTCGCCGTAAACAATAAGACCTGAATAACCGCAAAGTTTCTTGATCGCAATATTACGCTTTTGTGAATCGCAATAACGTAATGAGACCATTATTATATTTATCGTAAATATTAAAGCGCCAAGTATAAAAAGATATTGGGTAAAATATGAAAAGCTCCGGATGTTTCCAACCATAAGCATTTCGGTTGCGGTAAACTTATTCTCATTATCGCAATATCCTTCAACCTTTTTTGAAAGTTCGTAGAACACGGAGTCTGAGGCATATTTGGAATCGGAATCAATATAAAAAGTTCCTGACAAACGATCAAAACCATTATAATAACCATTCCAGTTGAT
>SVMP01000009.1 GCA_015067385.1 Oscillospiraceae bacterium
AATACGGTTTCAAGACGTTATACCGAATTTGTCGTTTGCGATATGGATGGAGACGGCAACGATGACATTGTTTCCGCAACGTACAAATCGCTCGACAGCATGGCGTATGCAAGCTTCTTTAAGTATGATTCTCTTGAACAATGCGTGAAGGAATCCAGTATATCAGCTACTCTTTCTTACAGCAGAAGCCCCTATACGATGCTTCCCTTTACTTCCGAAAACGGAAAGAATGCCGTCATTATAACGTCTCGTTACGGTACGATGCTCATGACGAACGAGATCATTGTCTGGAACGATACGAGAAATTGCATTGAAAATATTTCGTACGATACAGCAGGCAGACGTAACCCCATTGCGTACATGAAAACGGAATATTGCTCGCTCGGCGATTATATTCCCTGCGATATCGATAACGACGGTTCGCTTGAAATACCTCTTTGTTATTTCTTTGATGAGGATGAGGCTTCGAAAGCCTTGACAAGCTGGCAGGAAGCGCTTCTTTTTCCTTATGTTTGGTATACTTTTACGGGTGACGGGCTTGATGCCGATTTTGTATCTTATGTAAACAGCGAAAAAGATTATCTTTGGGTGATCCGTGATGAAGCTGAGTACAAATCAATAAAGGCGTATATGAATTATAACAATGACCTTTATTTCTATTATGTGCCCGATGAAAGTTATACGTATCCTGTATTCGGCGTAGATAAACGAATCTTGCTTTTCAGCATACAGAGTTCTTCTCAGGCGCCGGAATTTGATGAGAAAAATATCTTTTTGTATTATTCCGAGGCAAGCGGCGAATACTATACTCTTGTAAAGGCAGATCTTCTCGAAAGACAAAAACCGCTTATGCCTTCGGACGATATTCTTATAAATGCGTTTAAACCCGCAACGATCACTGTCGGACATTGAAGGGAGGTCCTTTATCGATAATGAAAAAAATACTTATTCTTGAAGATGAAATGTCTATTCGCGACTTTATCGTTTTTAACTTCAAAAGAGCAGGCTATGAGGTTTTTGAAGCCGGCAGCGGTAACGAGGCTTTGAGTGTCTTTTCCGAGAATCCGGATATTCAGCTTGCGGTTCTTGACGTCATGCTTCCCGATATTGACGGCTTTGAAGTCTGCCGCAAACTTCGTGCTCAGAACAAAACCATGGGTATCATCATGCTTTCGGCAAAAGACCTTGATGAAGATGTCCTTTCCGGATTTATATCGGGTGCTGACGATTATGTTAAAAAACCGGTAAGCGCATCCGTTCTTGTTGCAAAAGTTGACGCTTTGTACCGCAGGATTTCTGCCGTTACACCGTCCGCACCTCAGCCCGAACCCGTAAAAACACCTTCGCAGATGTTTGTTCTTGACGAGAAAAAAAGAACGGCAACGAAAAACGGTCAGCCTCTTGACCTTACACCCAACGAATACCACATTCTTAAATATTTTATCGAACATCCCGATGTTGTTATAACACGTGACGATATTCTTCAGGCAGTATGGGGCTATAATTTTAACGGAGATGCGGATATCGTTAACGTAAACATAACACGCTTGAGAAAAAAAATCGAAGACAAGCCCTCGAAACCCGATTTTCTGCAGACATCATGGGGTAAGGGCTATATCTGGAAAACTAAAGAACAATGAAATTTTTTCACGCTGATATTACTTTTCGTTGGTTCAGGTCGGTTTTTTCATTCATGCTGATCTTTCTCGTTATTGTTGAACTTATAATTCTGTTTTTTGTAAACAACAGTCTTTACAGCAACGTTGAAACATATCTCGACCGAAGAAGCGAAATAAATACAAGATCCTTTTCATCGCTTATCGTTGATAATCAGAACAATATCCATAACGCCGCACATTCTTTTATGGATTCGATGAGTGATACCGAGAATATCCGCTTTGAAATATACGATCTTTCGGGCAGAAATTTTCTTTCTTCCGACGGGTTCACAACAAGAGCCGTGCTTGATGTGTCAAAAGTCAACGGTTCAAAGATAATAACCAACGACTCCTCTACGGGCGAACGTCTCATGGTTATGGATGTTCCTCTTCGTAACAGCGGCGGCTCGGTGTGCGGAGCGATAAGATACATAGTTTCACTTGAAAATGTCTTCAGCCTGCAGGTTATGTATACGGTCGTTTCCGTTGTTTGTCTGTTGCTTGTTGCATTTCTCGTTTTTATTTCCGGACAGTACTTTGTCCAATCTATCGTAAAACCCGTAAACACAATAATCCGCTCTGCCCAACTTATCGCAAAGGGCGATTTTTCCATTCGTATTCAAAAAAAATACGATGACGAGATAGGTAATCTTTCCGATGCCATCAATAATATGGCTCAGGAACTTTCCAAGATAGATACTCTTAAAAACGAATTTATCTCATCCGTATCTCATGAATTACGCACTCCTCTTACCGCAATAAGAGGTTGGAATGAAACGATAAGCATGTGCGACCCCGAAAACGACGGCGATGTTATTAAAAAAGGCTTATCCGTAATCGATGCGGAAACCGATCGTCTCGGAAGAATGATCGAAGAACTTCTCGACTATTCGAAAATACAGAGCGGACGTTTTACTATTTCAAAATCAAAAGTTAATCTCTTTACGCTTGTCCGTGAAACGCTTGATATTTATTCTCAAAAAGCAGCGGCGGCAGGTATTGAGATAAAATATAATACTCCTGCTTTCGAGCCTACTGTAACGGGCGACCCCAACAGATTGAAACAGGTGTTTATAAATATTCTCGACAATGCTGTCAAGCATTCTCCGAAAAACAGTACGGTTGAAATTCATCTGATAAAATCCGCCGCTTCGTATTCCGTTATTTTTAAAGATCACGGCAGCGGTATCAAAAAAGAAGAATTGCCGTTTATCAAGGGCAGATTTTATAAAGGCTCTTCAACAAAGCCCGGATCGGGGCTCGGTCTTTCTATCTGCGATGAAATAATCAATCTTCACGGCGGTACCTTGGATATAGACAGCGCCGAATCAGAGGGAACGACTGTTGCGATAACGCTCCCGATCAGTACAAATCAATGAAAGGATATAGCTTTTTAAATAAAAGCATTGATAACAGTTTATAATGAGTAAAAACAAAACACAGTATGCAAATGTCGGCGGTCAGGCTGTTATGGAAGGCATAATGATGCGTTCCCCGAAAAAAACAGTCATGGCTGTACGTACCCCCGATAATTCGATAGTTACGGAAGATGTTAAATTTACATCTATAAGAAAAAAATGGAAATTCTTTGCTCTTCCGATAATCAGAGGCGCTGTCGCTTTTGTCGAGAGCCTTATTCTCGGATTTCAGACGCTTTCCCGTTCCGCAGAGCTTTCGGGACTTGAAGAAGAAGCAAACGGAAATAAATTTCTTGAAAGCCTGATGTTGATAATATCGTTTATCCTCGGCATCGGTATCGCGGTCGGCGTATTTATTCTTCTCCCCGTAGGTATCCGTATGGGTATCTCATGGCTTATTAACGGTACAACAAATTGCTTCGGTGCCTTCCGTGCTCTCTTTGAGGGTATTATTCGAATAGGTATCTTTGTTCTTTACGTCTTTGCGGTATCCAGAATGAAGGAGATCCACCGTCTTTTCCAGTATCACGGCGCTGAACATAAGGCTATTTTCTGCTTTGAGGCAGGTAAAGAGCTTACTGTTGAAAACGTAAGAGAACAGTCCCGTCTTCATCCCCGTTGCGGCACAAGCTTCCTTCTTATAACAATGCTTGTTAGTATTATCGCTTTCTCTCTTATTCCTTTTGACGGCGGACTTTATATACTTATAAAATTTGCGCTTCTTCCCATTATCGGCGGCATCAGCTTTGAGCTTATCCAGCTTGCGGGCAGACATAATAATGTATGCACAAGAATACTCAGCGCCCCCGGCAAACTTATGCAGATGATCACAACATGCGATCCCGACGATGATCAGATCGAAGTCGCTATTGCGGCTCTTACTGCGTCTCTTACCGATGACGGTCAGACAATAGATCACGAAGCTGCCTACAAGGCTGAAGAAGATGTTAAATAATCTTCTCGAACGTCTTGAACAGCATGGCGTGGACGATGCAAATACGACTCTGAACATTCTCTGCGCATTTGTTTTGGGCATTGAATATTCTCAGATACGTATCAAACGCATGACCGGAACACTTTTTCTTACGGAAGAACAGAAAAAAACACTTTGTTCTTATGTCGAACGCCGCTGCAGCGGTGAGCCGACGGAATATATTACCGGTGAACGTGAATTTTACGGATTTTCGTTCCGATGTAAAAAAAATGTTCTTATTCCGAGGAATGATACGGAGATACTTGTCGATGCCGTTCTTGATGTTGCAAAGGACGGTGACGATCTTCTGGATCTTTGCACCGGAACAGGCTGCATCGGCATTGCTGTTGCCAAAATAAAGGATATTTGCGTTACTTTGGCAGACATCAGCGATCATGCTCTCGAATGTTCCCGTGAAAACATTGAAAGGCTCGGCGTTAAAAATAAGGTTCAAGCAATAAAACACGATGTCTTTTCCGATACCCCGTCTTGCTCGTTCAATATAATAACATCAAATCCGCCTTATATTACTGCGGACGAAATGAAAGAGCTTTCGCCTGATGTTAAAAACGAACCTGCTCTTGCACTTTTCGGCGGTGAGGACGGACTTGATTTTTACAGAACGATCTCCGAGCGTTATAAACCGTTTCTGAAAAGCGGTGGGTATATCTTTTTTGAAGTAGGGTATAAACAAAGCGCCGATGTTGCGGACATTCTTGAAAAAAACGGATATACGAACATAAAAATAAAAAAAGACTATAATAATACAGAACGGGTGGTTTTCGCCCGAAAAACTTGATAAAGGATAATTTATTGATGAAGGTTGCATTGATATTCGGCGGAAGATCAACAGAATATGAGGTATCATGTCTTTCCGCTGCTTCTATACTATCAAATATTAACGGCCATGAGGTCACTTGTATCGGTATAACAAAAAACGGCGAATGGTTCGTTACGGAAGCTTCCGCAGACGAGATCCGTTCGGGAAAATGGACGGAACTCGATAATAAGCCGTTAAGTTTTGACCTTACCGAAAAAGCTTTTATCTGCAACGGTAAAGCGATCGAGATCGACGTTGCTTTCCCCATTGTTCACGGAAGAAACGGCGAGGACGGACGTCTTCAGGGGCTTCTTGAAATGTTCGGTATTAAATATGTAGGTCCGGGTGTTCTCGGTTCTGCGGCTTGTATGGATAAAATAACAGCGAACAGACTTTTCGAATCTGTCGGTATCGCTCATGCAGAATGGTTTTCTGCAGTTAAAGGCGTTGAATCGTTTGAACAGATCAGTGATAATGTCAAGAAGTTAGGCTACCCCGTATTTGTCAAGCCTTCAAACGCAGGCTCTTCCGTCGGAATCACAAAATGTTTCGATGATTCGGAGCTTGACGCCGCAGTCGCTCTTGCTTTTGATAATGACAGCCGTATTATTATTGAAAAAAGCATTGAGGAGCCGTGGGAAATAGAGGTTGCTGTTATGGGCAACGAATTCCCGATAACATCCTGCACAGGCAGAGTTTGCTCTTCAAATGAAGAAATATATGACTATGATGCGAAATATCTGAGCGGAACATCAAAAACTCTTATTCCGTCCGGACTTGATGCGGCTGTTGAAAAAGAAGTTAAAGAGCTTGCCGTCCGTGCATATAAGGTATGTGACTGCAAAGGCATGTCACGTGTTGACTTCCTTATAGATAAAAACGGTAAAATTTACATAAATGAAATCAATACTCTTCCCGGTTTTACAAGTATCAGTATGTTCCCTGCTCTCTTTATTGCAACAGGGATGACTTATTCAGAGCTTATCGATAAGCTCCTCGATTACGCAATCAACTGAAATTAAGCGAAAGGCAGGCAGAAGTATGCGATTTTTCGATTTTTGTTCGGGAATAGGCGGCGGACGCCTTGCTCTCGAAGCGGCAGGGCATACCTGCGTAGGTTATTCCGAAAAAGACAAAACAGCCGATATTATCTTTTCATACCTGACCGGTGATTGCAGAGGCTTCGGCGATATAATGCTGATAGACCCGTCAAGACTTCCCGATTTTGATATCATGCTTGCGGCTTTTCCGTATAAGAATTTTTCCGCAGGCGGTAAACGGTCGGGCTTTTACGACAATAAAGCACATGTTATCACCGCACTCATAGGTATTCTTTCGGCAAAACGCCCCTTGTATTTTATCTTTGAAAACGATAAGGGTTTTCTTTCTTATAACGGCGGCAAAGCTTTCAAAACCGTTTGCGGCGCTCTTGAGACTGCAGGCTATGAGATCTTCAGCAGCGTTCTCAACTCTTCAGATTACGGAATTCCGTATAACCGTGAGCGTGTATATATCGTCGGCTCTCTGAAAGGTGCTCTCTCCGGTCCTTTCGAATGGCCTCAAAAAACAGAATGTCGACCCGTAAGCGAATTCCTCGGCGATGAATTTGCCCCTGTTTTGCCGGTTTCCGATCCGACGTTTCTTTCGGGGCTTCAGAATGATTTTAACAGAGGTCGCATATTTATAAATGAGCTTCTGTCACGTGATCATATCGTTATTGACAGACGTTGGAACGACTATCGTGTTTTTGAAGATAAGGTTCCCGCCCTCAGTTCGTCAAGAATGGGTATTGTTTATACTCTTGGCGGCGAACTTAAAAAAATAACGGCATATGAAGCACTTCTTCTTCAGGGATATCCTGAAAAGATCGCAAAAAAAGCGCGAGATGCAGGTATTCTTCGCGGCAGTCTTATGAAATACGCCGCAAATTCGGTATCTGTTAATGTTATTGAGTATATTGCCCGTCAAATAGAAAAACAGGCGGTTTCGTCTTTTGTTCCGTCGGAAGATCTTGAGATGTGTTCTGGAACATATGAGAAGACGATCAGCACAAAAAAACGGTTCGTTTCGGTCTTATGCGATTACGAAAACTGTGAAGCTTCAAGAAAATGGCTCTCGGTTATCGGTGAAGAACCCGAAAATATTGATTTTATAAAAGCGGATCCGATACGAAACGACAGCCCGATAACTGTTTATATAAAACAAAAGGGCAAGAGGATCGCAAATATCTCTAAGATCGGTTTTTACTCTCTTTCGGGTAAAATGCGTACTTCGATCATCGAAAAGAGACCTCTTTGCGAGCTTTCGGCTGAATGGAATATGCCGGAAGATGTTTATACGCTTCTTGATCTTAACGTAAATAAAAAAGTCAAGTTTAAGGATATGGCGGAGCATGAACGCGAAACTGTAAGATCATGGTTCTTTGAAAACCGTTTTCTTGTTGTTTCGGACATAATCTGCGGACGTGACGGCTCAGCAAGAGATTTTATGTTCTTTTCTCATAAATCCGATAAGAAAACAGAATGGATCTTTACGGGCGTCGGTTCTCTCGTCGGAAAGAAAACATCAGGCGATGCTTCTTTTGTCGGCGATGCGTTGAAGGTCTGCGGAATAACCCTTTCCCGAACTTCTTCCGGACAGATCAAATTTACAGTCAGTCTTTGATTTTGAGAGATAATTTATGGAAAAAGCAATAGGTGTTTTCGATTCGGGTTTAGGCGGACTTACTGCCGTAAAGGAGCTTTCAGCTCTTATGCCGAACGAAAATATAATATATTTAGGGGATACTGCCCGTGTTCCTTACGGTTCACGTTCCCCCGAAACGCTCGTGCGATTCGCAAAAGAGGACCTTTCGTTTGTCCTTCGGCAAAATGTTAAAGCCGTATTGGTTGCCTGCGGAACAATAAGCTCCGTAGCGCTCCCCATACTCAGAGAAACATGCCCTGTTTTCGTTGAAGGAGTTGTCGGTCCTGCTGTAAGAAGCGCGGCTTCGAAAACAAAGAACGGCAAGATCGCGGTCATAGCGACAAGCGCCACGATAAACAGCGGTGCTTACCGTAAAGAGCTTGCATCCGTAGACAATAATATAGAAGTTTTGGAAAAAGCCTGTCCGATGTTCGTTCCGATCGTTGAAAACGGCTATTTTTCAAGGGATAACGCCGCGGCAAAGATAATAGTTTCCGATTACCTTGCCGAGATAAAAAAAAGCGGTGCCGATACTCTTATTCTGGGTTGTACACACTATCCGATACTTCGTCCTCTTATCGAAGATTATCTCGGTCCGAATGTTTCTCTTGTCGATTCCGGAAAGGAAGCGGCAAAGGTCATCAGTAATAAGATAAAAGATGAACATATCTGTGCAGATAAAAACAATGTGGGAACACACACATATTATGTGACGGATGAGCCGTCGGGTTTTATCTCTCTTGCAGAGCTCTTTCTTGATAAAAAGATCAAGGACGAGGTAAAAAAAGCGACACTTGACGATATGTTGATGCAAAACGTTTAAAACAGATCAGTATTTCAAAGGAGTAACGATGAAAGAAGAAAACAGAGCCGTTCTTGAGATAAAATCGGTTCAGGACGGCGTAGAATCGATGCTTCTCATCTCCGATGTCCGTGTTACAACGAAAAAAAACTGCCGTCTTCTTGAATTTGACGGCACGGAAATATGCGGCGTTCCGGGAGAAGTGACAAGCTTCAAAATTTTTAATGATAATAATGTTGAATTGACAACGACAGGACGCCATATCGTTTCTTCGTCAATGACGTTTGAACAGGGCGTAAAACAACACTGTCATTATACCGATGCGTTCAATGAGCCCGTTGTTATCGGCTTTTCGACGAGCAGAGTAACTTCTTCCGTTAACGATAACGGCGGACGACTGGAGATCGATTACTTTGTTGAATATAACAATACTCTGTCGAGCAAAAACTCAATGAAATTAACTTATAAATATAACACCTGAAAGGTTCGGATATAAAATATGGATTTCTTATCGGAAATAAACAAGATAATAACCGCCAACGTAGCGGCTGCAATTAAAACTGCTCAGGAAAAGGGCGAACTTCCCGAGGCTGAGCCTTACAAATTTTCTGTTGAAGTTCCCAAAGATACTTCTTTCGGTGACTTTTCCACAAATGCCGCAATGATCGGTGCGAAAACATTTCGTAAAAACCCTGCACAGATCGCATCCACGATCGTTGCAAATATGGAACTTCATCCCTGGCTTGCTTCTGCGGAAGTAGTCGGTGCTTTCATCAACTTCAGAATGAGCCCCGCATATTTTGCGGATGTTGTTAAAAATATTGAAAAAGAAGGCGTAGATTACGGTCGTTCCGATTTCGGCAAAGGCAAAAAAGTAATGGTTGAGTACGTTTCCGCAAACCCCACGGGTATGATGCACATGGGTAATGCGAGAGGCGGCGCTCACGGCGACAGCCTTGCTACTGTTTTGAAACTTACCGGTCATGATGTAACACGTGAATTCTATGTAAACGATGCCGGCAATCAGATCGAAAAATTCAAAGATTCTCTTGAAGCCCGTTATCTTCAGCATTTCCTCGGCGAAGAGGCTGTTCCTTTCCCCGAAGACGGATATAAGGGCGCAGATATTATTGACAGAGCGGAAGAGTTTATTGAACTCAATGCGGACAAGTATGTTGAAGCTTCTTCCGAAGAAAGAAAAGCAGCACTTCTTGCTTACGCTCTTCCGAAAAATATGGAGATCATCCGTGCTAATCTTAACGAATACAGAGCAGAGTACGATGTTTGGTTCAACGAATCCGATCTTCACAACAGCGGCGCTGTAAATGAGATCATTGACATTCTCACCAAAAACGGTCATACATATAAAGAAGACGGTGCTGTCTGGTACAGAGCTACCGATTTCGGCGCAGAAAAGGACGAGGTACTTATCAGAAAGAACGGCACACCCACTTACTTTGCCGCTGATATTGCGTACCACAGAAATAAGATCGTAACAAGAGGGTTTGATAAAGTTATCAATATCTGGGGCGCTGACCATTACGGTCATATTGCCCGTCTTAAAGGCGCTCTTGACGCTATTGATGTTGATAGCTCAAAGCTTGATGTTATCGTCGTTCAGCTCGTTCGTCTTTTACAGAACGGTGAAGCCGTAAAGATGTCCAAGCGTACAGGCAGAAGCATCACCCTTGCAGATCTTTTTGATATGACAGGCGTCGATGCCGCAAGATTCTTCTTTAACCTCAGAAAGTCCGATACTCATTTTGACTTTGATATCGACCTTTCCGTTGCCAAAACAAATCAGAACCCCGTATATTATGTTCAGTATGCTCATGCACGTATTTGCTCCATTCTTTCCGTTCTCAGATCCGAAGGAATCGATCCCGATAAATGCGTTGAGTCTGTAAATTACACCGAGCCTGCTGAAAAAGCTCTTATTAACAGCCTTGCATCTTATGCAGACGAGCTTGTAAAGACCGCTGCAGACTACGATGTTTCAAGAATCAATAAATATACCATAGATGTTGCATCCGCATTCCACGGCTTCTATAACGATTGCCGTGTAAAAGTTGAAGATGAGAACGTTATGTACTCAAGAATCGCTCTTGTTAAGGCAACAAAAACAGTGCTCGAAAATGCGCTTGCAGTTCTTAAAGTAACAGCTCCGGAGAAGATGTAATGAACTTTTCATATCCTTTACTGCTTGACGGTGCTACCGGCTCCAATCTTATCGCCGCAGGCATGAATCCCGGTGAACGTACCGCTGATTTTATTCTTTCCCATCCCGATATTATGACCGATCTTCAGCGCCGCTATATAGAAGCGGGCGCTGTGGTCATTCCTGCGCCTACATTTGGTGTTAACCCGACAAAATTCGGTGCAGAATACGCCGACACTCTTCGAAAACTTATGTCTCTTACCCGAAATACCGTGGAAAAATACGGTAACGGCAAGGTTCTGATCTCAAGCGATATTTCTCCGTGCGGTCTTTTTGCCGAACCTATGGGAACAGCGTCTTTTGATGATATCTATAACGATTTTGCGGCTCAGGTGAAGGTATTTGTCGAAGAGGGCGTTGATATTTTAACATTTATGACGATGTACTCTCTTTACGAATCGAGAATTGCATTGCTTGCATGTAAAGAACTTTCGGATAAGCCTATTTTTGCATCGGTTACAGTTGATCAAAAAGGAAAAACCATGACCGGAAGCGACATTCAAACCTGCGTTTCGCTTCTCGGCTCTCTCGGCGCATCTGCGGCAGGACTTAACTGTTCGACTGGACCGCTTGACATGATCTCAAACATCAAAGCGGCTTTTTCTGCGGCAAAAGTGCCTCTTTACTGTAAACCGAATGCGGGAACAGATGTTGATAATTATCTTTCTCCTTCCGCTTTTGCAGAGGCAATGAAACTTCTTATTTCCGAGGGTGCAAGCGTTATCGGCGGTTGCTGCGGAACATCTCCCGAGCATATTGCGGCTATTTCGCAGATCCTTCCGTCCTGTAATATGAAACAGCTTGAAAAGAAAGAGTCTTTGGCTGTTTGTACTGAAAAAACATTGCGTGAATTTAACGGAAGAATTGATCTTTCTCCCGTTTACGATGTTGACGGTTTCCTCGAAGATTGCTTTGATTTCGATTCGGACGAATATTCCGCCGCTCATATAGAAATTTCGTCCGTTGCCGAAGCAAAACAGCTTTTATCATCTTGCTATATGTTCGATATTCCTCTTGCAATAACTTGTGACGATTACGCCGTTGCTGAAAAGATGGCAAGAGAATATTGCGGTAATCTTATGTTTACCGATCGCTGCGATTTCGAACCCGAACAGAAATATTGTCTCGAATCGCATTACGCAAGCATTTTTATTTAACATCATGCATGAGATTTTTATGAAACGCGCTGTTTCCTGTGCGAAAAAAGCCGCAAAGATAGGCGAGGTGCCTGTCGGCGCTGTCGTTGTAAGAAACGGAGAGGTTATATCCACCGGATACAACAGACGTGAAACCGATAAAAATGTGCTTCGACATGCGGAAATTACGGCTATCGACAGAGCTTGTAAAAAACTCGGAGGTTGGCGGCTCTGGGAATGCGATATTTACGTAACGCTTGAGCCTTGCCCGATGTGTGCAGGCGCAATAATAAATTCGAGGATACGTAATGTCTATATCGGCGCTCCCGATCTGAAAAACGGAGCGATGGGCAGCGTTGTTTCTTTACAGGATTGTTTTACACACAAGCCGACGGTCGTCAACGGCATATTGAAAGATGAATGTGCCGCTGTTCTTTCGGATTTTTTTAAGGATCTCAGAGAAAAGAAAAGAAATGAAAAGTCGCAGAAGATGTGACTTATAAATAATATAGGAAAAGAGGATTATTCATATGAGTTTTCGTATAACATTTATCGGTGCGGGCAGTCTTACCTTTACACGAACTCTTTTGTCCGATTTACTTGCTGTTCCCGAATTCCATGATATCGATGTCGTTTTCCATGATATTGACGAACGCAATCTCGATATGGTAACAAAAGTTTGTCAAAGAGATATAGATGCAAACGGTCTTAATATAAAGATAAAATCTACTCTTGACAGAAAAGAGTCCCTTATCGGTGCAAAATACGTTGTGAATACCGCACGAATCGGCGGACTTGAAGCGTTTGAACATGACGTAATGATCCCGATGGCTTACGGTGTTGACCAATGTGTCGGAGATACACTCTGTGCAGGCGGTATCATGTACGGTCAGAGAGGTATTTCCGCAATCCTTGAATTCTGTGAAGATATCAAGAAATACGCAGCTCCCGGAGCTATCATGCTTAACTACGGAAACCCCAATGCCATGGTAACTTGGGCTGCAAACAAATACGGCGGAGTATATACCCTCGGTCTTTGCCACGGTGTTCAGGGCGGTCATGCTCAGATCGCCAATGCTCTCGGTATTCCCCAGAATGAGCTTGATTTCAGCTGTATAGGTATTAATCATCAAACATGGTACGTCAAACTTTCCCATAAAGGCGAAGATATGACGGGTAAAGTTCTCGAAGCATACGAGAAAAACGAACAACTGTCTCAGACCGAAAAAGTTCGTATCGATATGCTTAAACATTTCGGATATTATTCGACCGAATCGAACGGCCATCTTTCCGAGTACGTTGCATGGTACAGAAAACGTCCCGACGAGATCAAAAACTGGATCGACCTCGGCTGTTGGATAAACGGTGAATCGGGCGGTTATTTCAGAGAATGCAGTCAGAACCGTGAATGGTTTATCGAAGAATTTCCGAAACTCCTGCAGGAAGAACCCAGAAAGTACGGAAGCAGAAGCTCCGAACACGGCTCTTTCATCATCGAAGGTCTTGAACTCGGTCATTGCTACCGCGGTCACTTCAATGTTATGAACAACGGCACTATAACGAATCTTCCCGACGAAAGTATCGTTGAAGTTCCCTGCTATGTTGATATGAACGGTATTTCCGTTCCCAAGTTCGGCGATCTTCCCCTCGGTTGCGCTGCGGTTTGCTCTCAGAGCATCTGGGTACAGAGACTTTCTGTTGAAGCCGCTGTTGCCGCAGATATCAAACTTCTCCGTCAGGCTATGATGATGGACCCCCTTACAGGTGCTGTGCTTAATCCTGCGGAAATTTATCAGATGACTGACGAAATGCTCATCGCTTGCGAAGAATGGTTGCCCCGTTGGGTAGAAAACGGCGAGATGATGCGCGCAAAACAGCGTATTGCCGATGCAAAAGCAAACGGAACTTATATTCCCAATAATAAGGGTTATAAAGGCGCATGCCCCCTTATCAAAGAGTAGACGAGGGTAAAATATGAAACGTCTTTTGAAAAGCAGTGTGAATCGTAAACTATGCGGTGTATGCGGTGGGGTAGGCGAATATTTCGATATCGATCCTACGCTTATCCGTGTTATTTGGGTAGTTGCGGCTTTGTGCGGAACGTTGGGCTTTTGGGCTTATATTCTTTGTGCACTTATTATTCCGAATGATGTTGAAATAAAATGAAACAAATAGATAATCTTGCAATTAAGATATTTACAAAAGGTAATATCATTAATTTCCTGCTCCTTACTCTCGGTGCTTTGGGAAATGCGGCGGGTTCTTACTTCTTCCGTTTTCCCAATAATTTCTCAATAGGCGGCGTTTCGGGTCTGTCTGTTGTTGTAACAAAATTCTTCCCGAATATATCCAGCGGTATGTTCCTTCTGATCGCAAATATGATCCTTATAGTTGTCGGCTTTATCTTTCTCGGTAAAAGCTTCGGCGCAAAGACGATATATGCGAGCGTTATGATCTCTGTCTTTACTGCCATATTCGAAAGCTTCTTTCCGATGGCAAAGCCTTTTACCGATCAGCCTTTTCTTGAACTTATTTTCGCTGTTGCCCTTCCTTCTGTCGGTACGGCGATTTTGTTTAACATAGGTGCGTCTTCGGGCGGAACAGATATCGTCGCTATGATATTTGCAAAATATTCTACGATAAATGTCACAAAAGGTCTGCTTTTTACCGATATACTCATAACATTGGGTGCTTTCCTTTTTGGCATAGAAGCCGGTCTTTTCTCTCTTCTCGGACTTGTTATGAAAACGCTCGTTATCGATACGGTCGTTGAAAATATCAACCTACATAAATATCTTACGATCATAACAACAAAGCCCGATGAGGTCAAGGATTTTATCACTACGCATATCAGAAAAGGCGCTACTATCTGTCATGGCGAGGGCGCTTTTACGGGTGCTCCGAAAACGCTTATCCTTACCGTTACAACACCGGCTCAAGCCGTGTTGCTTCGAAGATATGTCCGTGAGATAGATCCCGAATCTTTTATTTTTATAACAAATACAAGTGAAATAATAGGCAAAGGCTTCAGATATACACATAATTAAAGGAAAATAGTATGGAATTTTGTCCCGATTACAGAAATGTTGAAAAAGCTGCAAGGAATATTTGTCCGGATCGTCTCCCTCTTTATGAACACCTTATATGCGGCGAGGTTATGATCGAATTATTGGGAAGACAGTTGTGTGGCGATGATCTCGATGCGTATTATTCGGATTATTGCGAGTTTTACCGTAAAAATGGGTATGATACCGTTACTTTTGAGGCGTGTATAACATCTGTAATGCCCGAAAACGGATGTCTCGGTGCACACCGCGAGTCCTCAATAAAAACGATGGATGATCTGTTGAAATATCCGTTTGATGATATTCCCGAATACTTTTTTCAAACGTATGCACCTCATTTTGAAGCACTCAGAAAAGCGATGCCTGCAGGAATGAAAGCTATAGGCGGCGTGGGTAACGGTATTTTCGAATGCGTTCAGGATATAATCGGATATATGAATCTCTGTTTTATGTCTGCGGATGATCCTGAAATGTATGATGAGGTTTTCAAAAGAGTAGGGCAGACGAATGTTAAAATATGGCAGCGCTTTATGAAGGAATACGGTGATATTTTCTGTGTTCTGCGTTTCGGTGACGATCTTGGTTACAAGAGCAACACTATGCTTTCAAAGGCTGATATCTGTAAATATATCATTCCGCAGTACAGACAAATAACCGATCTTGTTCATTCATACGGTAAACCATTTCTTCTTCACTCATGCGGAAATCTTTTTTCCGTTATGGATGAACTTATTTGCGACGGCGGCATAGACGCCAAGCATTCAAACGAAGATCAGATAGCTCCTTTTTCTTCTTGGACAGACAGATATGGCGACCGCATAGGTAATTTCGGCGGTGTCGATACAGATATTCTTTGTCGTTGCGACGAAAAACAGATTCGTGAGTATACATTGGATGTCCTGAACCGTTGTGCCGATAAAGGCGGTGTTGCGATCGGCTCGGGCAATTCCATTCCGAATTACGTTCCGTTTTCCGGATATATGGCGATGGTGGAGACTGTTCGTGAATTCAGAGGAGATACCAAATAAATTTTTAATGCAAATATGCCAATTCGGATCGGTCATACCGATCCGAAACAGCATACAGATATAATCAATCAATTCCCCGGAGGTAAAATCACATGGCAGAAAAAGGCGGCATCAGCGTTCAGACAGAGCACATTTTTCCTGTTATCAAAAAATGGCTCTATTCAGATAAAGACATTTTTCTTCGTGAGCTCGTCTCAAACGCATCCGATGCCATTATGAAACTCAGACACCTCTCCGCTATCGGCGAGGCAAAAAATATTGACGACAACTACAGCATCTGGGTAGTTATCGATAAAGAAAAAAAGACACTTTCCGTATCGGATAACGGTATCGGTATGACTGAAGAAGAGGTTAAAAAATATATTAACCAGATCGCTCTTTCAGGTGCGCTCGACTTTATTCAGAAATACGATTCGGAAAATAAAAACGACGCAACACAGGGTCCCGACGGCATAATCGGTCACTTCGGTCTCGGTTTTTATTCTTCTTTTATGGTTGCGGAACGTGTTAATATTTCAACAAAATCCTATACCGATGCTCCTGCTGTCTTCTGGACATGCACCGATGACGGTGAATACGAAATGGTTCAGGGCGACAGAGTTTCGAGAGGTACCGAGATAACGATGTGCGTTTCCGAAAACGAACTCGAATATCTTGATAAAAACAAGATCGGTGAGATCCTCGCAAAATACTGTGCTTTCATGCAGTTCCCGATCTATCTTGAGGTCGTCGGCGAAGAACCGCCCAAACATAAAGAGACCGATGCCGAGGGTAACGAGATCGATGTTATGGACGAACGTAAGCCCATAAACGATACAGAGCCGCTCTGGCAGAAAAATCCTTCTATTTGTACCGATGAAGAATATAAAGAGTTCTATAAAAAGGTATTTTTCGATTGGAACGATCCTCTTTTCTATATTCATATCAATGCCGATTATCCGCTTAATTTCAAAGGCATACTTTATTTCCCCCGTCTCAAGAACGAATACGAGAGCCTTGAAGGTCAGGTAAAGCTCTTCTATAACCGTGTTTTCGTTGCCGATAACATAAAAGAAGTTCTTCCCGATTATCTTCTCATGCTCAAAGGCGTTCTCGACTGCCCCGAACTTCCGCTTAACGTTTCCAGAAGCTATCTTCAGGGCTCCGCATACGTTGAAAAGATAGCAAATCATATCGTAAAGAAGGTTTGCGATAAGCTCAACAGCCTGTTTAACGTTGAACGTGAAAATTACGAAAAATGCTGGTCCGATATAAAGACATTCGTTGAATATGCTTGTATCCGCGACAGAAAATTCTTCGATAAGGTTAAAGATTCAATTCTTTTCAAAACAACGGACGGCGAATATCTCTCCGTTGCCGAATATAATGAAAAGGCAAACAAAGATAAGACCGAAAAGGTTATCTACTATACAAATGACCCTGTTCAGCAGGCAGTTTACGTAAACCTTTTCAAATCAAGAGGAATACCGACAGTTGTTCTCGAACACGTTATGGATTCCCAGTTCATCACCTCTATCGAACAGGGCTTTGAAAACACTAAATTTATGCGTGTTGACGCAGACGCAAGCGCACTCAAGGGCGAAGGCGATGCCGATAAAAACGAAACGCTTGAAAAACTCTTTATCGAAGCATCCGGAAACGATAAGCTCAAAGTAGAGCTTTCTCCTCTTGCCGACGAAAAGATCCCCGCGCTTCTCAATATTGCGGAACAGAGCCGCCGTTTTGAAGAAATGATGCATCTTTACAAGCTTTCGGGCGAAGATGTCAGCGCTTATTCAATGCCTCTTGAAGCAACCCTTATTCTCAACAGCAACAGTAATCTTATTAAAAAGCTCTCTGCTGCAAACGAGGATCTTGCAAAACAGCTTTCAAAGCATATCTACACTCTTGCTCTTCTCGGTCAGCGTAAACTTTCAGCATCCGAGCTTGCTGAATTTGTTGAATCAAGCAGCAAAATTATGGAGCAGCTTCTTTGATCGTTATTGTATAAACAACGCTTCCTTCTCCTTCTTCTTTTTCGAGAGAAGCGTTTATTCCCGAAGACTTCATTAATTTTACGGTCTTCGATATCGTATTGACATAAAGCCTGATGTCACGGCAAAAACCTGTGACTGAGGGCTTTTTCTTTTTGTTCTTTTCCCCAGGATCCCAGTTTGCTATCGCTTTTTCAAATTCGTCCGCCCCTATATTCTTATCCTTTGCCGCTTTCAACGCATCGAGCATGGTCTTCTCGTCCGGAAGCGAAAGCACAGCTCTTGCATGACGTTCCGAAAAACCGTATTCTGTTATTCTTTCTCTGACCGATGCAGGCAATTTTAACAGTCTGAGCTTGTTTGCCACTGCAGACTGGCTTTTCCCGATCTTCTGCGCCGCTTGCTCCTGCGTTATTCCGAGCTTTTTTATTAACAGTGCTATGCCTGCGGCTTCTTCGAAAAAATCCAGATCTTTTCTTTGCAGATTTTCAACGAGCGTTATTATCGCCGAGCATTCGTCGTCCGCTTCTGTTATTATACATGGAACGCTCGAAAGCCCTATCATCTTTGCCGCACGGAAACGCCGTTCCCCTGCAAGAAGCTCGTATGCTCCGCCGCCGCAGTAACGTACCGTCAAAGGCTGAATAATTCCGATCTCCTTTATGCTTCGGCATAACTCGTCCATTTCTTTTTCCGTAAAATGTATACGCGGCTGATTTTCCGTCTTTTCAATAAAATCAATGGGTATTTCTCTGAGCCTGCCGATGTTTCTTTTACATGTTTCGGTCATTTTATATTTCCTTTCGTGTTTTTTTTGTTATGTTTGGTTTATTTTAATTATACATTACAAGCCGCTTCATTTCAAGAAAAACCGTTCGACAAAGTACGTGCGGGTACGGTTGATTAAACTTCGGTTTTAGATTTTTTTTGTGAATTTGCAAGAAAATACTTGAATTATATGCTTTTTCGTGTTATACTTAAAATGGTTAAATCTATAATTAAAGTTGAAGTGAGGTCGAAATGGATTTTAACAGACGTTTATCCGAACTGTCTGAAAAAATATTCAGAAAAAAACAACTTGAGAATATGATAGAGCATCTTTCATCCGAGCGTGAAACGCTTGAGCGTAAGGTGCACGCTCTCGGTCTTGTAAAAAAAGATGAGCAGGACGATGTCGATCATCTCGAGGGTAGATCTCTTGCGGCTTTTTTCTATGCGGTTATCGGCAAAAAGAACGAAAAGCTCGATAAAGAGCGTGAAGAAGCGTACGCCGCCGCTGTAAAATACGATGCCGCGGTCAAAGAGCTTGAATTCGTAAAAGAAGACCTTTGGAAATATAAAGACGAACTTTCTTCCCTTCACGGTTGCGAAAAACAGTATGATGCGCTTCTTACAGAAAAAGCTGCTGTCTTAACCTCTTCCGAAAACGAGACTGCAAGCGAAATTTTTAAATGCGAAGAGCTGATATCTTCTCTGCAAAACAGAAAAAAAGAGATCGAAGAAGCCATTTCTGCCGGCGTTTCTGCGAGAGAAGCCGCCAATGCTGTCCTTTGTTCTCTTGAAGATGCCGAAGACTACGGTAAATGGGATGTTTGGGCGAGTGACAGCATATTTATTAACGTGATGAAACACAGCTCTCTTGATGAAGCCCAGGATAAGATCGAAACTCTCCAGGTTATGCTTCGTCGATTTAAAACAGAGCTTGTGGATGTCCGTGTGTCCTGCGAGATTCAGGTAAATATGGACGGATTTACAAAATTCGCCGATTATTTCTTTGATTGCTTTATTATGGATATTAAAATTCTTGATAAGATTCAAAATTCGTTGGGAAGCGTTAAAGATATAAAAAATCAGATAGTAAGCATCGTAAATAAACTCGATGCAATGCTTGAAACTACCGAAAAGCAGATCGCGCGTTCTGAAAAAGAACGTAAAGAACTTATTCTCAAAGCCGAGATCTGATAAAAATGGAGGTTATTTGAATGGGTATGTTTATGTTTGATATCTTTCCGATAATTTGGGGTGTGATGTTTCTTCTCTTTGTCGGGCTTTTTGTTTTTATCATCGTTAAAAATATCAGTCAGTGGAATAAAAACAATCATTCGCCGAAGCTCACCGTTGAAGCGACCGTCGTAACAAAGCGAGGTCAGATGCATCGTCATCACGGAAATAACAACATGCACGTCAGCACGACGTATTACGTTACTTTTCAGTTCGAAAGCGGTGACAGATTGGAGCTTTCCGTTCCGTCTTCGGAGTACGGTATGCTCGTTGAGGGCGATAAGGGAACGCTTACTTTTCAGGGCACACGTTATCTGTCTTTTGAACGTATATATTGATTTGAGGTCGAAAAATGTATTCTATAGTTCTTGTTGAACCCGAAATTCCGCAGAATACGGGTAATATTTCCCGAACATGCGCATGTACGGGAGCATCTCTTCATCTTGTAAAGCCTCTCGGTTTTACGATAGACGATTCGAAATTAAAACGCGCCGGGCTTGATTATTGGAGTGAACTGGATCTTCATATCCATGAATCTCTGGCTGATTTTTTAGAATACGCAAAGGGTAAGCCGCTTTATTTCGCATCTACAAAAGCCGCTCATACCTACAGCGAGATCGAATACCCCGAAGATGCGTTTTTTGTGTTCGGCAAAGAAACGAAAGGGCTTCCCGAAACGCTGCTTCACGATAATTACGAAAATTCGATCCGAATACCGATGCGAACATCTCTTCGCAGTCTTAATCTTTCCAACTCCGTTGCGATCGTTCTTTACGAGGCGCTTCGTCAGCGTGATTTTTTTGATCTTCAGCTCGAAGGTCAGTTGACACAGTTTTAATTTTTAATTTAAGGATGAAAAATCAATGACAGTTTTAAATAACACCGTTTTTACCGTAACAACGGATTCCTGCGCAGATCTTCCAAAAGATTATCTTTCGGAAAACGGCGTTGCCGTTGCTGAGCTTACATACTTTGCCGATGATATAGAATACGGAACCGAAGAAAATCCCACCGAACCGGCGGAGGTCTTCTTTGCGGCGCTTCGTGAAGGACGTATGACAAAAACATCACAGATAAATCCCGATTCCGCTTATGATTTTCTGAAAAAGAATTATGTTGACGGCACACCGCTTCTTCATGTGACTCTTTCATCCGGACTCAGCGGAACTTACAACAGTTTCTGCATTGCCGCCGATATGTTAAAAGACGAATATCCCGATGCCGAGATCTATATAATCGATTCGTTCGGCGGATCTCTCGGACAGGGGCTTTGCGTAGATATTGCATGTAAACTTCGCAATGAAGGTAGACCCGCGGCTTATGCTGCCGAGATACTTAAAGAAGAAGCTCCGAAAATGCGTTATCTTTTTACGGTTGACGATCTTCAGCATCTTTACAGAGGCGGCAGAATAACAAAAATGTCGGCGGTCTTCGGCGGTGTTCTCGGAATAAAACCGATGCTTCATGCGGAAGAAGGACGTCTTGTTGTCAGCGGTAAGGTCAGAGGAAGAAAAGCGGCTCTTGACAGACTTGTTGCTACCATGATCGAGCAGATGGACAGAAAAAATACCGTTAAATTTGCCGTCAGCCATTGTGACAGTCTTGCAGATGCCGAATACGTTGCCGAGCAGGTGACTGCGGCAACGGGAATTACAGACTGCATTTTCAGCCATATAAGTCCCGTTCTTGCCTCTCATTGCGGACCGGGTACGGTTGCGCTCTTTTTCTTGGGAAAATAATATTAGGAGACTGAAATGAAAAAAAATATAACGTTTGAAGAAGAAAAAAGAAAAGAGTTTTTATACGTTCTTTTTAATGCGCTTTTTGTATGTACATGTATAGTTTTTGTCCTTAACTTTCTCAGTGAGGCTCTTGCCGATACCGTATATGCGAAAATGAGCCCCGGTAATAATGAGCTTTTTCATAATATATTTCGTGAACTGCTTCTTTCTGCGTCTTTGATCGTTCCGTTTATAATCTATTCGAAGAGAAGCGATATTTCTGTTAAAAATATATTTGTTCCGAAAGCGAAAAGTCCGCTTTTTTACATATTCGGAACGCTTGCAACCGTCGGCGTTTCGTTCCCATTATTCATTTTGACGAAAAATCTTGTTTCGGGACTCGGCAAATTCGGATATGTTACTCACGATTACACTCCGTATGTTTTTGATACCGTAGCTTTAAATGTTGTCAGCATTATCGTTTTATCCGTACTTTCCGCAGCTTCAAATGAGATAGTTCTCAGAGGAATGATAACCGAACGTTTCCGCAGAGCAAATACCGGTCTTGCGCTCCTGCTTCCCGCTCTTATAGCGATGGGCTTTTCCGGCTCGCTGATCAAAATGCCGTATGTTTTTGTTTCCGGTGTTGTTCTTTCCTGGCTCTACATGAAAACAGCATCTGTATATGTTACATTTGCCGCGGCGTTGATCCGTGATATTTTGATGTATGTTTATTTCCTGTACGGTGAGCAGATCTCGACATATGTTCCGTATGTTTGTCTCGTCGGCGCTGCTGTTGCGGTTATCTCCGGTGTTATTCTTGTTTTACGTTACGGCTTAAAAACCGTATATCCTGCACCGAGAGACGATGACGACGAATATCTCCGTCTTTCCGCAAAAGAGTCTGCTTCGGGATTGTTTACCTCGTTTGCCTTTTGGATATTCGTTTTCGGATCGTTCTTTACGATTTGGTTCTTTTACCTCAGCAATCCCACGATCGTCGGACCTTAACGATAAAAAAATATAATACTACTTGACAAACCTGATATAAATGTTTATAATATATTTATATCAGGTTATTATTTTATTTTTTGATGTGAGGAGAAATTGATATGTATTTTGAAAAAGTAGCAGCAATGATTTCCGAAAAATTTGAATTGCCTGTTGATTCCGTAACCAGAGATACAAATATTATTGACGATCTCGGTGCCGACTCTCTCGACATCGTAGATATGCTTATGATGCTTGAAGAACAGTATAATCTTTCCATCCCCGATGACATCGCTCAGGAAATGAAGACGGTTGGCGATGTTGTTGACTATATCGAAGAAAACGCTTAATTAAAAACAGGAGGTTTGGCTCTATGCCTAAACTTACATTTATCGGTGCGGGCAGTACTGTTTTTGCGAAAAATGTAATAGGTGATTGCTTTCTTACCCCGGAACTTAACGGCTTGGAAGTTGCTCTTTATGATATTGATCCTGTCCGTCTCGATGACAGCTACAGAATGATATCCAACCTTAACGAAAAATATAAGGCAAACGCAACTGTTACCGCAACTCTCGACCGTGCAGAAGCTCTCAAAGGCGCAAAATATATCGTTAACGCCATTCAGGTAGGCGGTTACGACCCCTGTACGATCACCGATTTTGAGATCCCCAAAAAATACGGACTTCGCCAGACGATTGCGGACACTCTCGGCATCGGCGGTATTTTCCGTGCGCTCAGAACTATCCCCGTAATGTTTGATATTGCGGAAGATATTAAAAAGTATGCGCATAAGGACGCTCTTTTTATCAACTATACCAATCCCATGGCAATGCTTTCCGGCGCTATGCAGCGTTATACCGATGTTCCGACCGTCGGTCTTTGTCACAGTGTTCAGGGCTGTGCGAGAGGCCTTGTAAATGAACTCGGCTTCGGCGAACAGTACCCCAATATAAAATGGAAGATCGCAGGTATCAATCATCAGGCTTGGCTTTATGAGATCACCGACCTTGACGGAAACGATCTTTATCCGATGTTAAAAGAACGCGCAAGTGATGAGGCTTACATTAACGAGCATTGCAAATGGGACCTTGTAAGACTTGATATTATGAAAAAATTTGGATATTATGTCACCGAATCTTCCGAACATAACTCCGAATATATGCCGTATTTTATAAAGAGTAAGTATCCCGAGCTTATCGAGCGTTATAATATCCCTCTTGACGAATATCCCCGCCGTTGTGTAAATCAGATCGAAGGCTGGAAGAAGATGCGAGAGGATCTTACAAATAATAAAGATGTTGAACATAATAAGACCGGCGAATTTGCTTCTTATATCATCAATGCTATGGAAACAGATGTTCCGTACAGAATTCACGGTAATGTTCTCAACACGGGTCTTATCACAAACCTTCCGTCAAATGCATGCGTAGAGGTTCCTTGTCTTGTTGACAGAAACGGCATCAATCCGTGTTATGTAGGTGCTCTTCCCGAGCAGTGTGCCGCTATGAACAGAACAAATATCAACGTGCAGCTTCTTGCTGTTGAGGCGGCTGTTACAAAGAAAAAAGATCTTATCTATCAGGCTGCAATGATGGATCCTCATACCGCCGCAGAGCTTTCCATCGATGATATTCGTGCTATGTGCGACGATCTTATCGTTGCCCATAAAGGCTGGCTTCCAGAATATAATTGATTGAGATATACAGATGAAAATATTGGCTGTTGACTACGGGCTTTCACGTACGGGACTTGCAGTTTCCGATATAATGGGGACGATCGCAACTCCGCTTGAACATCTTCCGTCCAGAAACGAGGACAAGATGCTTGCGGCGCTTCTGAACGTGATCTCAACTGTAAAGCCCGAAAAAATAATTATGGGTCTGCCTCTTCGCACGGATATGCGTGAGAGTGATATGGCGGAACGTGTGAAGGCTTTTGCCGTTCGTCTTAAAGATGAATGCGGACTTGAGGTTGAGCTTTTGAGCGAAATGTATACCACGGTTATCGCTTCGAAGCTGCTTCATGAAAATGAAAAAAACTCAAAAAAACAAAGAGGACTTATCGACAGCGCCGCTGCCGCCGTCCTGTTGCAAAGCTATCTTGATAAACAAAAAAATAATTCATTATAAAGGAGAATGATCGTTATGATAAATATTCCTAACGTAAAAACAGGTATCGTAGCCGTAAGCCGCGACTGTTTTCCTATGTCTTTAAGTAAAAGAAGAAGAGAAACTGTCGTTGCGGAATGCAATAAGGCAGGTCTTAATGTTTTCGAAGCTCAGACTATCGTTGAAAACGAAAAAGATGCAATGGCTGCTCTTAACGAAGTAAATCTTGCAGGTGTTAATGCTCTCGTTATTTTCCTCGGTAACTTCGGTCCCGAAGGCCCCGAAACAATGCTCGCTCAGAAATTCAACGGTCCCGTTATGTTTGTAGCGGCTGCTGAAGAATCCGACGAAGACCTCATCGACGGCAGAGGCGACGCTTATTGCGGTATGCTCAGTATGTCCGTTAATATGCTTCTCCGTAAGATCAATCCTTACATCCCCGAATATCCCGTAGGTACTGCTGACGAAGTTGCAGACATGATCGGCGAATTTGTTGATATTGCAAGAGTTTATATCGGTGTTAAGAGCCTTAAGATCATTTCTTTCGGTCCCCGTCCGTTCGACTTTGTTGCATGTAATGCTCCCATCAAGCAGCTTTACGATATCGGTGTTGAAATTCAGGAAAACTCCGAACTTGACCTTTTTGCTTCCTTTAACGAACATAAAGGCGATGAAAGAATCCCCGCTGTTGTTGCCGAAATGGCTGAAGAACTCGGTAAAGACGGTAATACATATCCCACCGTTCTTGAAAAACTCGCTCAGTACGAACTCACCCTTCTTGACTGGGCTGAAAAGAATAAAGGCGCAAGCGAATACGTTGTTTTTGCAAATAAATGCTGGCCCGCATTCCAGACTCAGTTCGGTTTCGTTCCCTGCTATGTAAACGGCAGACTTGCTGCAAGAGGTATTCCCGTTGCTTGTGAAGTTGACCTTTACGGCGCTCTTTCCGAATTTATTCTCCAGTGCGCAACTCAGCAGCCCGTAACCCTCCTTGACGTTAACAACACCGTTCCCAAGGATATGTACGAAAAGAACGCTATTGAAGGTTACAAACACAGCGATCTCTTTATGGGCTTCCACTGCGGTAATACTGCTGCTTGTCTTATCAAGAAACCCATTATGAAGCATCAGCTTATCATGAAACGTACCCTCGAACCCGATAGCGAACCCAATATCTCCCGCGGTACTCTTGACGGTGCTATCAAAGACGGCGACGTTACTATCTTCAGACTCCACGGTTCTGCCGACGGTCAGCTCAGAACTTATATGGCTCAGGGTGAGATCC
>SVMP01000174.1 GCA_015067385.1 Oscillospiraceae bacterium
TATTGAGGATCGAAGACTTTATGCCGCGAAACAGTTCGGCGCTACCCGTATCTATAAGGATTATAATGAACTTTACGACAACGAAACAAAAGAAACTATCGATGCGGTTGTTATCTGTATTGAACCCACAGCTCATGACTGCTCAGAAACAAGAGCTATAGATCTCGGTATTCCGTTTCTTGTTGAAAAACCCGTACATATGGATATCGAACAGATAAGACATATCGCAAAAAGAGTTGAAGAAACAGGTCTTATAACAAGTGTTGGTTTCCAGGACCGTTACCTCAACCTTATGGACATGATCAAAGAAGAACTTCCCAAGCATAAAAAAGGCGGCCTTGTTTACGGTGCATGGGTAGGCGGCATTCCCGGTGTTTGGTGGTGGCAGAAAAAGAGTACTTGCGGCGGTCAGCTTGTTGAACAGAATATTCATCTTGCAGACGGTCTGCGTTATCTTTTCGGCGAACCTCTTTCCGTTTATGCAACAGCTTCTACAGGCATGGTAAAACCCGGTGTTGACGCTTCTGAAGAATACGACACGGATGACCATTCCACCGCTGTTATCCGTTTTCCGAACAATGTTACCGCAACTCTCGTAAGCGGATGCTATTCCAAGAGCATTCGTCCCAACTGCGGTCTTGTTATAACTCTCGACGATATGGTTATCGACTACCGTTTGAGAAATAATCTCATAATCAAAACAAATGATTACACTTACGATGTAAACAGAGAACGTATCGACCACACATTCTATCTTGATAAAGCATTTATTCATGCTGTTAAAACAGGCGATGCTTCAGGTATCCGTTCCAATTATCAGGATGCACTCAAGACCCATGAGCTTGTTTTTGCCGCAAATAAATCAATGGAATCCGGTCAGGTTGTTTATTTTGAATAATGTGTAGATAAGGAGATTTTAATATGCGTTTATGTGTTCCCGTTCCATGCTTCTTCGGCGGTATTCCGTTTACGGATGCTTTGCGCAGAATAAAAGAACTCGGTTTTGATGCGGCTGAAACATACGGCTGGAAGAATCTCGATCTTGATGCCGTTAGAAACACCTGTGAAGAAACAGGCGTTGAACTTATCAGTATGTGCACTTCCGAATTCCGTATGACAGATGCCGCTTACCGTCAGGCGTGGCTCGACGGCCTCAAAGAAAGCTGTGCCGCAGCAAACCGTGTCGGCGCAAAAAGACTCATTACTCAGGTCGGACAGGATACCGGTGAAGATCGCCGTATCCAGCACGAAAATATAGTCGAAACTCTTAAACTCGCCCGTCCCATTCTCGAGGAAAGCGGCGTTACGATCATGCTCGAACCTCTCAACACGCTCGTTGACCATAAAGGTTATTATCTCTGGTCTGCGGTTGAAGGCTTCGATATCGTCAAAGAGGTAGACTGTCAGTTTGTAAAAATCGTTTACGATATCTACCATCAGCAGGTAAGCGAGGGAAATATTATCCCCAATATCGTCAATAACCTTGATCTGATCGCTCATCTCCACTCTGCAGGACATCCGGGCAGACACGAGCTTCAGTTCGGTGAAAGCGATTATAAAGTTATCTTCTCCGCTGTAGATAAGGCAGGCTATACGGGTTGCTGCGGTCTTGAATACGGTCCGCTCCTTCCTCCGGAAGAAAGCCTTATCAAAGCGAAAGAAATATATGGCTAAAGCTAAAAATTTAAAAGGTGGTAAACACAAAATGAAAAAAACAATCAGTATCCTTCTCTTGATTGCTATGGCAATCTCCATGGTCTTTGCTATGACCGCTTGCGGCGACAGCGCTGAAAAGATCATCGTTCAGACAAACGCATTCTTCGCTCCGTTCGAATATTATGACGGCACCGAGATCACCGGCGTTGACGTCGAAGTTATGAACAAAGTCGGCGAAAAAATGGGCAAAGAGATCGAATTCGTTAATGTTGAATTCGCAGCTATCATCGATAACGTAGCAGCAGGCAAAGTTTGCGACTGCGGCGCTGCAGGTATCACCATTACCGAAGCAAGAAAAGAAAAAGTAGATTTCTCCATTCCTTACTACACCTCCGTTCAGTACGTTATCTGGGCTGAAGGCGACGATTCCATCGTTACCGTTAACGACGAATATGTTCTCTGGGATGCTCTTGCAGGTAAGAAGATCGGCGTTCAGACCGATACTACCGGCGCTATCTATACCGACGGCGAAATCAATGCAACCGCTGCCGACGAATCTTACGGCTATGACGGCGTTCTTTACGGCACAGATACTTCCATGGCAAGCTTCGACAACGCTCAGCTCGCTGCTGACGGTATCAAAGCTCAGCAGATCGACGTTGTTATCATCGACCAGCTTCCCGCTCAGTATATCGTTGATAAAAACGAAGGCTTCAAATGTCTCCCCCTCTACTATGCAGGCGGCGAAGGCGAAGCTGACTCCCCCACAGAAGAACAGTACGCTATCTGCGTAACCAAAGGCAACACCGAACTTCTCGAAGCTATCAACGAAGTTCTTAACGAACTTATGGTTGCTGACGAAAACGGTCAGACCGGCATAGACAAGCTCCTTATGAAACATATGGGTCTTGAATAATCAAGAATCAAACCTTTTGAAAGGCATTTAAATGGATTTTATAGGTAAACTGGTAGAGCTTTTTACTACCGTTAAATATTGGGAGATGATCTTCCGAGGCTTTAAGATGACTATCGGGATCTCTCTCGGGGCGATAGTCCTCGGCCTCGTCCTCGGTACGGTGGTCGCTCTCGTTACGATAGCGCGCAAATCCAAGGTAATGTTTATACCTAAGCTTATCTGCAATGTGTACATAACAGTTATCCGCGGAACCCCGATGGCGCTTCAGCTTTTTATTATGGCTTACGTTATTTTTGCCATCCGAGGTTTTCCTCAGATGCTCACGGCGATAATTGCGTTCGGTGTAAACTCCGGCGCATACGTTGCCGAAAATATCAGAGCAGGTATTCTTTCCGTTGATATAGGTCAGACGGAAGCAGGCAGAGCGCTCGGTCTTCCTTCTTCGATTACAATGATGAATATCGTTATTCCGCAGGCTATCAAAAATGTTATTCCCGCAATCGGTAACGAACTCATCGCGCTTATCAAAGAAACATCCATAGTCAGTATGATAGGTATGTACGATCTTACAATGGCGGCAAAAAATATCGGCAGCGGTAACTATATGGCAAGTTACATCGTTCCGATGAGCGTGGTTGCTGTGTTCTATCTGGGCATAGTTTATCTTCTTACGTTCTGTATCAAAATGATAGAAAAGAGGTTGCGTGCCGGTGATAAGCGTTAGAAACATTTTTAAAGACTTCGGAAAACTCCGCATCCTCAACGGTATATCCTGTGAGATCGAAAAGGGCGAATGCGTTGTTATTATCGGTCCTTCGGGCAGCGGCAAGAGTACACTTCTTCGTTGTATGAACATGCTCGAAGTCCCCACTTACGGTGAAGTCTGGCTCGGCGATAAGCTCATAAACGACATCGATCCGTATCTTCATTTCGATGCGATCGAAGCGTCAAAAACGTACGCAAATCTTGTTTCTGCAGGTATGACACGTGATGAAGCTATCGCAAAGATCAAAAAAGAAGACCTTCTCAAAAAGCACGAAGGTCCCGCTTTTAAGAAGATCTGCCGTGAAATATATGAAGAAAATCACCTCGATATCAACATTGCGAGAAGCCGCATGGGCATGGTTTTCCAGCATTTCAATCTTTTCAATAACCTCACGGTCATGCAGAACCTCACTCTTGCTCCCGTTAAACTGAAGCTTAAAACAAAAGCCGAAGCCGAAGAAAAAGCGATGGAGCTTCTTCGCCGCATCGGTCTTGAGGATAAAAAAGACGAATATCCGAGCAAGCTTTCGGGCGGTCAGAAACAGCGTATTGCTATCATTCGTGCGCTTTGCATGGATCCCGAAGTAATTCTTTTCGATGAACCGACGTCCGCTCTTGACCCCGAAATGGTCGGCGAAGTTCTCGACGTTATGCGTTCTCTTGCAAAAGAGGGCATGACGATGGTCGTCGTAACTCACGAAATGGGCTTTGCACGAGAGGTTGCCGACAGAGTTCTCTTTATCTCCGACGGTCAGATCGCCGAAGAGGGAACTCCCGACGAACTTTTCTCGAACCCAAAAACTCAAAGAGCAAAGGATTTTCTCGGAAAAGTTCTTTAACAGATCAGAATTTAACATCAAAAAAGATCACACGGTCATTTGTCCGTGTGATCTCTGTTTTTTATAATCAGCTTTAATATTGTTGATATGACAAATAGAAATAATCCTGCAACAGCAACCGACCATGCTGTAAATAAGACGGTCATTGCGGTGTACGTGTCAACTATCG
>SVMP01000175.1 GCA_015067385.1 Oscillospiraceae bacterium
ATGCGCCGCCGCGGTATTACCGTCCATGGATATCATTTTTCTGGACATGGTTTTTGCCTCCTATATATGTATATTTTTTAACAAATGGACTTTGGCGGACGACGGCACCGATTTCGGCACATCATTATCTGCCACCTTATATTATAATACTTTTTTTCACGGATGTAAAGAAGATTTATGCGATTATTTATCAAAATTTCTGTTTATTTTTGAAAAATCATCCTTTTGTGAAAAATACCTGACGTTTTTTTGCAAAATAACGCTAAAAAAGACTTATTCTTTAATCTCAGCGCCTTCCGGAAGCTCGGATTTCGACGGATCGATCCTACCGTGAACTCTTTCATGATAGGATACGCTGTTTCTAAGAAGCTTTACAAGATAATTATTAAAGGTAAGCCCCTCGTGAGCCGCGACTGCAGCCGCTTTACGGCAAACGTCCTCGTCAAGTCTGAGTTCGAATTTTACTTTGTTTTTCATAATGCACCTCTCTTTTTATTTGCCTATATTGTATCATATTTTTCACCTACTTGCAAACAGTATTTTTTGCCGACACTGCAAGTCATTTCTTCTTCACACAATATTTCAACAAACTTAACTTGATTTTTTTCGAAATTTATAGTATTATTATTTATGTATGATACTATGAATTCACGTTACACCGTCAAAAGAAGGGGTATTCTTCCCTGTTTTTCAAGGAACGTCCCTTCCAAAGAAAGGAAACTGCTTCATGAACAACAAAAAATTCGGACGCCGCATAATTGCCGCTGTCCTTCTCTCTTTGATTCTTACCGGGTGTTCCGGCAAAAAGAATCTCCTTACATATGAAACCGGAAATACCGACACCGCATCCGACATTTCACCCGTTATTGATAAAGACAAGATGTCGGTTGCACTTCTTCTTCCCGACGATCCGGCAAACGGTGCTTGCATGTCCTCTGCACACAGTGCTGCATTCATTGCCGCCGCCAATTCCATGGGCATAACAAATACAGATATCATTATAAACCCCGATCCCGAAGCCGCTGTGGCTGAAGCCGCCGATGCCAACATCGTTTTCGGTGGAGCATTTGACTACATGAATGTGCTGGAGCGTACCGCAAAGGAAAACAAAGACAAGCTCTACTCATGCTTTGGCGGATATAAATTCAACAGTACCAACTACTCAAATTATTACACAGCTTTTTATGAGGCTCAGTACCTCGCCGGTGTCGCGGCAGGAACCAATTCAAAAAGCGGCAAGATCGGTATCGTTGCCGAGTACACCACCGAATATCCCGAATGTGCTGCTGAAATTAACAGTTTTGCTCTCGGTGCTCTTGCAGCAAGCTCAAATTCACAGATCATTGTCAAGTCATTCAAATCCCGAACAGATACGTCCAATGCCGAAGCTTATACGAAAGCGCTTATCGATGAAGGCTGCGATGTAATCTCAATCCAGTGCGACTCCTCTGTTCCCGCGGATTATGCCGCCAAAAACGAGGTAAAATTCATCGGTTACGGTGTTGACCTCAGTTCCGATTACAAGGATCTGTGTCTTACATCGGTCGTGTGGAATTTCGAGGAATATTACAAATCCGCACTTTCTTCTGCCATGAACGGAACCTGGACCGACGAGAATTATCACGGAACACTCTCCGACGGAGCTGTTAAGCTTGGAACTCTTTCACAGAACGCCGAAGCCATAACACAGACACGTCTCGATAACGTTTCCGTTTTTATCATGAATGATAAGTTTGAGATGTTCTCAAACACGAGGATCGTCTTTGACCCCGAAAACAATGTTACCACCGCCGAAGCCGCACTTGTGGATAACAAAGGGAATACGATGATCTCCGCTGACGGCACTTCATGTTTCCTGTACAGCGGTGAAACTCTGACTCCGGTAGATGCCGCATCGGTCACATCCGATAAACTCGCATACGCCAAGATGAATTATCTGGTGGAAAATGTTACCGTAATGGAATAATTCCGAATCTCCGAATGGGATCCATTCGGAGATTTATTTTGTAATTTTATATTGACATACTCTCCGCAATGTGATATAATACACCTTACGCAGGGATATCGAAGCGGCCATAACGAGGCGGTCTTGAAAACCGTTTGGGGGAAACTCCACGTGGGTTCGAATCCCACTCCCTGCGCCAAATAAAAGAGGTATGCATCCGCATACCTCTTTTATTTTGTGTAGATAAGTCATTCGAACCCATCGGTTTTGCGAAGCAAAAGCGATATGTTGGCGATACAGTTGGCTATACCCTTGCACATACTACACCGCCAACGGGGGTTCTGAATCCCACGGCAAGAATCCGTGTACCTTCTTTTGTTTTGTTTAAGCAAGTTATCCGAACCCGTGCATTTTCACTGTTGCAGATAATTGTCATTTATGTTATACTTTATTTAATATATCAAAGGGGTGTTTAATATGGTCGATATTTTTAAATTACTGGGTATAGAGCATCGTGAAGACAAATATACCTATTGTCTGTTAAAAATGATAGAGCTTGGGAACGATGACTTCAAAAAGAAGGTTGGGAATGAGTTCGGATTTGAAAGTTCTGACTATCGGTGTATCAGACGTTCATTCACCGGAATCGACAGTGATTCCAGAAAACAGATAACTCCCGACTTTATTATTTATAATTCTCGAAGAATCGCCGTAGTAGAATCAAAGATGTTTTCCGGCGAAGGATATATGCAAACCGCGGACTACGGGAAAAACATTGACAAAATAAAAGCAGCATTAGATGCTCCTTCTGCAGAAGTAGATCTGTATTTTTTAACCTTGTCCGGAGTTCAGTCCGAAAACAAGGCCTTTAAAACCGTAAAATGGAATGTTTTTTATGAAAACATATTACAGGATACCGTATTTGATGACGGGTGTCTTGAAGTGATACGAAAAACCATTCTTGAACAGGCGAGAAAATATAGAATATTCGAAAACGCCATTTATGAAAAAACGTACAAGGAAATGTTCTCGTCAGATCAGTACTGGGTCTCTCCCTTTTCTTTATTATCATCCGGGCAATATGATAAAACATGGCAAGAGGCATCGGGAACAGAGCCGTTTAATATTTATAACTTTGATGTTACAGGTCATGGCCATTCCGAGTTTATCACCGATCTGTACAAAGAAAAATGGAGAAAAGAAGGAACCGGTCAGTTTGACAATATCCATCTGTTTATAAGGATCGAATGGTACAGTGAATATCCCATCGTATGGCTCGGATGGGAATATTACGACAGAAATACTGAAAACCGTACATATGTTAAAATCAAAAAAGTTGAGAATAAAAGCCTAAAGGAATCTATGATTCAATCGTTGATTGATTACAAGCAAACGTGGATCAAAAGTAACACTCCCTATTCAATAAAAACGACTCCTAAAAAAGAAGACTCGATAAAAGCATTAAAATGTGAGCTTGCATGTGAGAACAAAACGATTTCGGAAATAATAGAGGATATTAAAAACATAATAGCATATTATTCGAAAGAGATCGACAGCATATTATCCGCATTTCTTATCAAAGGTAAATACTTGTCTTTTGACAAAGAAACATACGAAGCAAATATTATTTCGCACAAATAACTCGCATTGAAATATATTAAACATTATGATATAATTACGCATAGAAAGTCTTACTTCGTAAGCCTTTGGCGAATGTTTTCGCCCGATACTTCGTATCGCTATGCTATTGACGGCTTCATTCGGATGCTGATGCGAGCATCGCATCCTCATTTTATGGTATAATAATTTCAAAGTACCGCAAAGGAGATACTTCTATGAAAAAGCTTTTTATGACAATCATTTTATTAGTTATATCCCTCCTATGCTCCTGCAGCGTCATTCCCGAGAATGATGCAAAGTCTTTTGCATCCGAATATCTTGAGCTTCTCGAAAATGCTGATTTTACCTCCTTGGAGGAAAGATCCGGTTTTATTCAAACCGATAACATCGAGGAAAAATTCAATAATCTTGAAAAAGATACCGGCGTTGATTTCCAGTCCGGTATAGAAGTTCAAACCTGTGAGGTCACACATTCAACCCATAGCGACAGTTATTACGGCTGTCCTCTTACCGAGGTGGCTATGTGGATAACCGTAGGAGATGCCAATACCGAACTCATTATGCACATCATTTCCGAAGACGGTGACCTGAAGGTCGCAAAATTTGATATTAACACTCATTACTCTATTGCCTGACGGAGGTATATCATGTCAATTCTAAAAACTACACCTGCGGTATTTGCCGTAGGCGACACTTATCAG
>SVMP01000176.1 GCA_015067385.1 Oscillospiraceae bacterium
ATGGTCGCATTTGCCGTTATGGGCGGTGTATTTTCGGAGGGTGTGGACCTTGTCGGAACAAGGCTTTCGGGCGTTGTTATAATAGGGACGGGGCTTCCGCAGTTATGCTTTGAAAGGAACGTGATACGTGACCATTTCGATAAAGCAAACTCCAAGGGTTTTCTTTATGCTTACGAATACCCCGGCTTTAACCGTGTTTTACAGGCGGCAGGCAGGGTAATACGAAGCGAAACAGACATCGGAACAGTTATTCTTGCCGATGACAGATGGACAAAAGAAGAATATCGCCGTCTTTTTCCGCCCGAATGGTTCGGGGAAGGGTTCGAATATGTTTACGATGTTAAAGCAATGGAGAAAAAAATAGAAGATTTTTGGATAGACAGATAAGTGGTAAGCTTTAAAAACTTACCACTTATAATTTATCGTTTATTGTTAATCGTCTGCCAAGCCGTCGCCGATAGTAGCAAGGAGCTTTCTTGTCTCGTCGCAGCCGTGTTCCCAATACATTATGCCGAGAATGCCTTTTTTCTTGATATATTCGCATTTTTCGGCAATACTCTGTTCATCTTCATAGGTGATGAAATCGGTGCCGTTGAAGAGCCAGGGAGATTTTGCGGTGTCGTCCCAATAACGTGTCCAGCCGTTTTTGTCGATATAGTTATAGTAAAGATCGGTAAAGCCGGGGCCGTAGAGGTTAAGAACACCTGCGGGCTGGTGAAGGCCGTTATTATCATTACTTTTAACTTCATTGAAGCGTCTTGAATAGAACGCCGCGCCGTAGACCATTTTTTCGTAAGGCACGCCGTGTTCGTGGAAATATTCAACGGTGGAAGCGCCGCCCCATGCAAAGCGGGGATCGTCGGAGTCGGGGTCGTAAACATTGGTATGATGACCGGTATAACCGTCGAATTTTGCAAGGTCGTATGTCATAAGGGAAATAAAATCGAGGATCTCGGTGATAACGGGAAGCTCTGCGGACTGATCTGCGAAATATTTACCTGCGCCTGCGGCGATGGTGAGAAGACATCTTCCGCCGTCGAAAGCCTTGCAGTTATCGAGTTCTTCGCGGAGATAACGGAGCATACGTGTGAAGTTTTCTCTGTCTTCGGGCGTTGCGGTAATGCCTGCTTCGTCGATTGCGGGATATTCCCAGTCGATGTCTATGCCGTCAAGCGTAAATTCACGCTGAATATCTGCGGCAGTCTTTGCAAAAAGGCGGCAGCCCTCGTCGGTCGATGCAGCTTCGGAAAAACCGCCCGCACCCCAACCGCCGACAGAAAGAACGATCTTTATCTCGGGCTTCATTTTTCTGATATTTTCGATTGCGGAAAGCTTTTCCCTTATATGATCGACAGTAACGCAGCCGTTTTTAACAAGGCCGAATGCGATGTTGATATGTGTTAATATTTTAAGGTCATCTGCGGTTACTTTATCAAGGTTTCCGGAATAAACATAAGCAGCTCTGATATAGTTCATAAAATAAAATCTCCTTATTGTGTTTTATTCAGTTTAACATAAAACAGGAAAAAAAGCAATAGAAAAAGTGAATTTTTCAAATTTGTTATTGAAACTTTCCTTTATATGTGGTATAATAATACTGTTACATAACTTCAAAAGGAGTTTTATCTTGAAAAAAAGAATTTTGACGGCGATCTTCGCGCTTATAACATCGTTCAATGCGATCTTCGCCGTTTCCTGTAATTATAAAGAACCACCCGTTCCTGCCGAGGGTATTGAGATATACAAGCCAGAGAACGCAGAACAGGTCGAGCAGGCTGTCGTTGAAAGCACGGTCGGGATAACGCTTTTCAGCTGGCAGGTACCGTCAAAGGAATATGCGGAAAAATATTGCGCTGAGATAAAGAAATGCGGATTCGACTGCGTTGAATTCGTCGTTCTTTGGAGCGACATCGAGCCGGAGCAGGGGAAGTTTTCATTTAAACAGACCGACGAAGTGCTTGATGTTTTCACGGAGAACGGCTTAAAAATAAGCCTCAGTCTTTTGTTCTGGTCCGAACGTCTCGACTGGAAAGACAAGCTTGACTATCAGATGACTGCTGACGGCGAGATCTTCCGTTATGACGACACACGCGGTTCATTCCTTGCTCTCAACAGCCAGAATAATCTTGCGGTTATCGCAAACACTCTCGGCTACTTTGCCGCGCACTTTTCGGACAGATATAAAGACAGCCTTGCGAGCTGGTCGATAAGGACGGACTGTTTTGCGAAAATGGAATATTCGTCCGTTGCCGACCTTGATTTTTCACCGTCCGCAATGGCAGCTTTTATCGAATTTCTCGAAGCGAAATACATTACCGCAGACCTTTTCAACAAATACTTCAAGACAGAGATCGAATCGTTTGAAAGCCTTGCGGTTATGGGAAAAACCGAGCTTCGTGACCTTTGCGAATACGACTGGAAACTGTTCAAACAGCAGACGCTGACAGACGTTACGAACCTCTACACCGAGATATTCCGCATTGCAGATCCGTCGATTCCTGTCGCACTTCAGATAAGCAGTTTTTGGGATACATCCGCCGCTTTCTACCGAGGATTCTTTGATCCGTACTTTGTTTCACGTGAAACATCAGTCGATATAATTCAGATCACAGACTCTCCGACATGGCCTCACGATTTTTCCGTTGACCTTTTAACATCGCTTTCCGACAAGAAGATCTCAATGGAAACAGACGGATCATGGCAGGGCGAAAAGATGTTCACCGATTATTTAACGCAGGTCGAGCTTTCCGCAAAATCGGGCGTTACGGTAATTCAGACTGTCAACTGGGAGCTTGAAGATATCGAGAAGTACGGTGCGACATACCTCGCAAAATTCAAGGATCTTTACAAAAACGCAGAGCAGAGAAAGGACTATGACGAAACAGACGTTATTTTAGTCAATACTCTCGACTTTTTGCTTAAAGAGCCGCCGCAGGATCTTCACGATCTTTACTATTACGCATACAAAAACATGACAGGCTCTTCAAACAGAAAGGTCAGATTTATAACCGACACTCAGATAATAGAAGACCCGACGATCCTCGACAACGTTAAAAAGATCCATCTCGGCGAGCTCGACGATGTTATGCACATGCGTGACGAAGTCGGAAAACAGCTTGCGGAAAGAGATATAATTCTTGTTGACGACCATAACGAGCAACCGAACTTCATAAACGAATTCGGGGAGCCGTTAAAAGAGGAGATCCAGGTCGAGCTTCGCAGAAAGCTCAAAAACAGCTAAAACAAAACGACTTTTCCTTTCATAATAAGATCATCAAGTTCCGCGCGGTCAAAGTCGGAAAGACTTTCCGCCGGAACTTTTATTGTTAATTCAAGGCGGCAGTCGTTTAACATCTCATTGATGAATGTTCGTTTATCTGCATCATCGTCAAAAAATACGGTCATTTCCGCTTTTCCGATCTTTTTACGAAGTCCGAATATTTTCGCCAGTTCGTTGCATACGCAGAAAACTCCGATAACGGCGAACAAAGCAAAAATGACGTCAAATATAATTTGTATCATAATTTTGTCTCCATTTGTTGTTTATTGTCAGTATATGCGAAAAAAGAGACAAATGTTAAAGGCAGAAAAGGTTTGTTTCACGTGAAACAAAATATTTTTGAGAAACAATTCATATAATACTTGATTTTTACTGTAAAAAGTGATATAATATAAAAAGTCAGCAAACAAACGATAAGGAGAGACATTTTGGGAAAAATAATTGCTGTTGCAAACCAAAAAGGCGGTGTCGGAAAGACGACAACTGCCGTAAACCTTGCGTCCTGCCTTGCTGAAAAGCATAATGCGAACGTCCTTCTTGTCGATTTTGACCCGCAGGGCAACGCAACAACAGGATGCGGAATAAACAAGAAAAAAGTATCTGTTTCAACATACGATATAATAACGGCTGAAAATATTGACGAAGAGCTTTTTCGCTCAGCTATCATAAAAACCGGCTTCAAGAACCTTTCCGTAATACCGTCGGGAATAGGTCTCGCCGGAGCTGAGATAGCGCTTGTCGGAGGCGAAAAAAGAGAAAGCAGATTAAAGCAGGCTTTGAGTTTCGGAACGGAATTCGATTATATAATCATCGACTGTCCGCCGTCGCTCGGTCTGTTGACGCTCAATTCATTTACCGCCGCAGACGCAATACTTATACCCATACAGTGCGAATTTTTCGCTCTTGAGGGTCTTTCACAGCTTACAAACACCATAAAGCAAGTCCGTCGCCTTTACAATCCGAA
>SVMP01000177.1 GCA_015067385.1 Oscillospiraceae bacterium
GTCGCACCGTCAAGAGCGTGTTTTCTGAAGGGCTTTGTATTAACTTTCAACCACCATTGCTTTTTAACGGAAATGATTGTTCCAATCGTTTTATTTTCCATATCGTTCCTCTTAAAAGTTATAGTACGGATATTTCCGATATTCCTCCGGCACATCCCACTCATCGTCCGCAGGGATCGTTTTGAGCTTGACCGAAGGTTTATCGGGATAGAGCACCGTGTTCAGATATTCGATAAAATCTGTTTCATCAAACACCGCGCCGTACTGCTCTCCGCAGAGCTTCAAGAACTTACCGCTTTTTTCACCGTGCCATACGTAGTTAAACGCAAATTCATTGGCAACTGTGGCGAGATTGTCCGCAACATCGGCAGGCACTAAATAGAGCGACAGATCTCCGTCAGCACTTAATACTACCTCTTTCATTTCACGGGTATCATCGGTCTGCTCGTAGAACATAATGTTGTTATGGTATATCTCAATGGTACATTCGCCCATCGTACCGCCCTTGGAAAAATATCCCGTATAAAGCGCACGGTCTTGTCCATAGTATTCGTCCATAATCGAGAAGCCTGCATTATGGAACTCAGCAATAAAGTCTTTGAGATACATTTTCTTGAAGGTCTTGCCCTCGTAAGTGCCGAGATTACCGTAGTATCCCTCATGTACTGTGGCAAAGCAATATTTCCAATTTACGTCGAGAAATTCGAGGTATCCGTCAACTTGATCCCAATTCGGTGCGGTTCTCACCATACCCGATTGAGTTCTCATTATAAGATTGTCACCGTTTATCTCAAATTCGATCACGTTCATATCGTGAAGGCTGTACGGTATTTCGGGGTTATAAAATCTTGTTATTTTCATTTGTTCACCGCCTTAACATTGATCGATCATTTTTTATCATCCAAAACCCAAGGCAACGTCGAATAGAATTCCAGGTCAAAATGCGGTTCGGGAAAATTCGGTGCACCATATGGATATGGGTCATGACAACAACGAACATCTTCGGGGCAGACGTTCTCCTTATCAACAAACGTACCGCATAGTCTGTAACTGAACTGATAATGAATTCCCGATTCATCAGTAAACAGTTCACAAACATAGGTCGCTTTTTCGGGTGGAATACCGAGCATGTCTAAAATATCGATAATATCTCTCGGAAGCTGTTTATTTTCAGCTAATTTCAAGAAGTTTCGGCAATGTCCGCATTCGCAGCCCCATCCGATTGATTCGGCGTACCAATCCAACGTTCTTTTTCTGTCGATCTCTGCCGAGTAGTTGCCCAGATCATATTTTTCCACTTCTCCACCGCCTTTTATTTAAAACTTTCATCATTTGGTGTTAACCAAAAAAACTTATTTCCGACAAATTCATTATAACACAAATCGGCAGAAAAATCAATACCCCTGCCGATTTGTGTAAAAATATTAAATTACATTGATTATTATCAAACATAATAATTATCAATATTAATGACTGCATAATAATTCTTGTTGATTTTTTTGATCTCATGCTCTATCTTTTCTTTGATATTCTTTTCTTCCTTCTTGATCTCAAACGGAATAACGATATCAAAAATAAGATTAGTGTGAGATTTTCCCTTAACCATGCGGAAATCGTGAATTGAAAGATTTTCGTTGATATTGTTGACTATATTAACGACAGCTTCTTTGACTGCGGATATTTTTTCGTCGTGAATAGCGATCGGATCCATATGTATTACCGCATCGCAATGAAGCTTTTCACGAAGCTTACGTTCGATATTATCGATAAGATCGTGCATCTGCAAAAGATCGGATTCCTCGGATATTTCAGCGTGAAGAGAGATCATCATTCTGCCGGGTCCGTAATCATGAACTATAAGATCATGAATACCGAGAATATCGCCGTTTCCGTTTGAATAAACGGTTTTCGAAATATCGTCTATAAGCTCTTTTTCGGGAGGAGCGCCGAGCAAAGGGTCCATTGTTTCTTTTGCGGCACGAATGCCTGAAATAAGGACAAATACCGAAACTGCAAGACCGCAGTATGCATCAAGATTAAAATCAACAAAAAGGGAAAGAACAAGGCAAATAAGAACGACCAATGTTGAAACACAGTCCGAAAGGCTGTCGAATGCGGTAGCTCTCATTGAGGATGAAGATATCTTTTTTCCGATCCCGAAATTATAAAAAGCCATATAAGCTTTAACGAGAACGGAACAAACGAGTATCATAGCGGAAACTGCGTTAAAAACTGCGGGATCGGGAGAAAAGATTTTTTCTACCGACGTTTTTCCAAGCTCAAATCCGACAAGAATTATAATCATTGAAACGATAAAGCCCGAAACATATTCTATTCTGCCGTGTCCGAACGGATGATCCTTATCCGGTTTTTGTCCCGCCATACGAAAACCGATAAGCGTTATCACGGAAGAGCCCGCATCTGTAAGATTATTGAAGGCATCTGCGGTAACAGAGATCGCGCCGCTCAACGTTCCTGCTATCAGTTTCAAAATAAACAACACGATATTAAGGAAAATACCCATGCCTCCGCAAAGTGTACCGTATGCGTTACGAACTTTGGGATCGTCTGTTTTTTGATGGTCACGAATAAATATTTTTGCAAGTAAACTTATCACTTTTTCCTCCGTTAATTGCCTGACATTCTGCGAAATTCCGCTTCATCTATAATAGAAACGCCGAGCTGCTGTGCTTTTACAAGTTTTGAGCCGGCATCTTCGCCTGCAAGAACATATGTCGTCTTTTTTGACACAGACGAACTTGTTTTGCCGCCGAGACTTTCAATTATCGCAGAAGCCTCATCACGAGTATATGTCGGAAGCGTTCCCGTTAAAACAAACGTCATGCCTGCAAATGCATCCGATACCCGATCTGATGTATACGTGAAATTGACCCCTGCTTCACGAAGCTCGGAAATGAGATCAAGGTTTTTGGGGTTTGTAAAATAATCAAGAATATAACGCGCTGTTACAGAGCCTATTTCATCGATAGAAATAAGCTGCTGCTCATCAGCCGCAATAAGCGCATCGAGAGATTTAAAACGTTCGCTTAAAAGCTTGGCGGCTTTTGAACCGACTTCTCTTATTCCGAGCGCAAAAATCAGACGATCAAGATTGTTTGTTTTAGATTTCTCTATTGCATTTTTCAGATTTTCAGCACTTTTTTCGCCGAATCTGTCCATTTGCTTTATGTGTTCGAAATCAAGCTTATAAAGATCTGCGGCAGAAGATATAAGCCCTTCGGAAATGAAACGTTCTACCTGCTGTTCACCGCATCCTTCAATATCCATGGCATCTTTGGAAACGAAGTGGATGATGTTTCGAACGAGCTGAGCAGGGCATTCTACATTTATACAGCGTACAAACGGACTGTCGCTGTCTGCCACAACATTCTGACCGCAAACAGGACAGGTCTTCGGCATTTCAAAAGGTATACTGTTTTCGGGACGCTTTGAAAAAACAACTTCCGAAACAGCGGGAATAATATCGCCTGCCTTTTGAACGATGACCGTATCCCCTATCCTTATATCTTTTTCCGAAATATAATCCCTGTTATGAAGCGTTGCTCTTGCAACGACAGAACCTGCAAGTAAAACGGGTTTAAGAACCGCAAGCGGAGTCAGAACACCTGTTCTTCCGACATTTATTTGAATATCCTCAAGTATTGTTTCTTTCTTTTCGGGAGGATATTTATATGCGATCTGCCAGCGAGGGAATTTAACCGTGCTTCCGAGAACCCTTCGCTGTGTTAAGCTGTTTACCTTTACGACAGCGCCGTCTATATCAAACGGAAGATCTCCCCTTTTCTCGCCGAGACGTGTGATCTCGGAAACGACATCCTCAACAGCGGAATATTTGTTATAGTACGGGCTGGTGCGGAATCCGAGCTTTTTCAGATAATCGAGCGTTTCGGTATGAGTTTGAGGAATATCACCGTCCGAAAGCTGAAGGTTAAACACAAAGATCTCAAGATTACGTTTTGCGGTAATACGGCTGTCAAGTTGACGAAGAGAGCCTGCCGCAGCATTTCTCGGATTAGCAAAAAGATTTTCACCGTTATTTTCACGTTCGACGTTAAGCGCTTCGAACGATTTTCTCGGCATGTAAACCTCGCCTCGAACAATGAGACGATGGGGGTACGGTTCAAAGAGTGTAAGAGGTATCGCCTTTACAGTCTTCAGATTTTCGGTTACATCCTC
>SVMP01000178.1 GCA_015067385.1 Oscillospiraceae bacterium
CAACGCATAAACGGCATCCATCTCCTGCTGATTCAACGGCTTTGAGGGGACGTTCTGAAGCACGAATCTCAACGAATGCTTCTGAACAAGCGGTCTGCCTTCATATGCATCCTGCTCGTTATATTGAATTTTTGTCGCTTCCGCAAATTTTTCCTTGCTCTTTTTGACCTCTTCAAATGACGGACAGTATACGGCGTTTTCGGGGATCTTGTCCGTTATGACGCATGTTCCGGCAACGTCGGTTATGCTTTTAACATCTTCTCCGCTTGCGAGACGTCGGCATATCTCTTTCATTGACCTTTCGCCCATGCCAAACGATAATATATCCGCCGAGGAGTCAACAAGGATCGATTTTCTTACTTCGTTCTGCCAATAATCATAGTGCGCAAAGCGGCGAAGAGACGCTTCAAGACCGCCTATAACTATCGGAACTCCGCCGAACGCCTCTCTTATCTTGTTGCAGTAAACGATCACCGCACGGTCGGGGCGAAGTCCTGCCTTTCCGCCGGGCGAATATGCGTCGGTCTCTCTTCTGTTTTTTGCAACGCTGTAGTGAGCCACCATTGAGTCTATATTTCCTGAATTAACAAGGAAACCGTATTTCGGCTCGCCGAGGATCCTGAACGATTCAAGATCTTTCCAGTTCGGCTGTGCGATTATACCGACATTATATCCCTCGTTTTCGAGTATTCTCGATATTATAGATGTCCCGAATGACGGATGATCAACGTATGCGTCGCCTGTTACCAATATAAAATCAAGCTGATCTATCCCTCTCTGCTCCATGTCTTCACGGCAGACGGGTAAAAATTTTTCGTTCATAATCTGTTCCTTTTAAAAAAAGCTAATCCTGCTTTCTTGCTTTCATTTCCTGCCACTGTGCCTTCGTTATAAGAACCTCTCTCGGTGTTGATCCCTGATACGGACCGACTATTCCGCGCGCTTCCATAACGTCGATAAGCTTTGATGCTCTTACATAGCCCAGACCGACAAACTTCTGAAGCATCGTCGTTGATGCCTGACCTTTTTCAACAACGCATTGAATTGCTTCGTCAAGCTTCGGGTCGTCAACTTCTTCTTCATCATCCGAAGCTCCGCCCTTTGCTCCTGCCTTCTGCATTGCCGCATTCTGCTCGATCTGCTTGAGAATGCTGTCGTCGTAAGTGCTTTCTTTTCCGTTTTTAACAGCCTTTACAGCCTTTTCAACTTCCTGGTCGGAAACAAAACAGCCCTGAACACGTATCGGCTTGACTTCTCCGAGAGGAGAGTAAAGCATGTCGCCTTTACCGATGAGCTTTTCTGCGCCCGAAGCGTCAAGAATAATATGTGAGTTGATAGCCGAAGATACCGCAAATGCGATTCTCGACGGCACGTTTGCTTTGATAAGGCCCGTGATAACGTCTGCGGAAGGACGCTGTGTTGCAATAACAAGATGTATACCTGCCGCACGACCCATCTGCGCAAGTCGGCAAATAGAGTCTTCAACGTCGCCCTTTGCAGTCATCATAAGGTCTGCAAGCTCGTCAATGACTATAACGATCTGCGGAAGCTTCTTTTCTCCTTCGATAAGAGAATCGTTATAACCGTTAAAGTTTCTTACGTTCTTATCCGCAAACATCTTGTATCTCTGAAGCATTTCGCCGACTGCCCAGCTGAGTGCGCCTGCCGCCTTGCTCGGATCGGTAACAACGGGGATAAGAAGATGCGGAATACCGTTATAAATGTTAAGTTCAACGACTTTCGGGTCAACAAGAATAAGCTTGACCTCGTCAGGCGTTGCCTTGTAAAGAAGGCTTATGAGTATTGAGTTGATACATACGGATTTACCTGAACCCGTAGCACCCGCAATGAGAAGATGCGGCATCTTTGCGATGTCTATGACCATCGGCTGTCCGCTGATGCTCTTACCGAGGGCTACGGAGATCTTACTCTTGTGCGATGCAAATTCTTCGCTTCCGACGATCTCTTTGAGGTATACCGTGCTTGTCGTTTTGTTCGGTATCTCGATACCTATGGCGGATTTGCCGGGGATCGGAGCTTCGATTCTGACAGCAGGTGCTGCAAGGTGCAGAGCTATATCGTCCGAAAGATTTGCGATCTTGCTCGTTTTAACGCCTGTGCCCGGCTGCAGCTCGTATCTTGTTACGGTCGGACCTCTCTTTGCATCGAGAACCTTTGCGTTTATCTTGAAGTCGGAAAGCGTTTCGATAAGTCTTGCCGCATTCTGCTTTAATTCGTCTCTGTAGAGCGCCGCATTGTTGTCGGGAACGAACGAAAGAATGTCCATCGGCGGGAATTTGTATCCGTCCGCCTTTTCCTGAATAAGCTCGGTCGGCTCTTTTTGTTCAATGATCTCAACGGTAGCTCCGTCAAGCGCTTCTTCTGCTTTGTCAGCTTCCTTGATTTCTTCGGGCTTAACGTTTTCCTCGGTTTCGGGAATAACTGCTTCAACAAATGCAGGCTGTTCTTCCGCCACCGAAACAACGGGTTCTTCCGTCGGTTTCTTTTCGATTATTTCTTCGACCTGCGTTGCTATCTGTTCAACAGTCGGCTTTTCTTCTTTATGTACCGTCGGCGCAGGCTTCGGGTTCGAACGTGAGATTATTTCGTCGAGATCCTTCTGAGTGAGCGCCGCAGTATTGTCGCTTCTTACGGGAACAGGCTTTCTGTTCTTTGCCGTTCTTGCGTTCTTTTCCTTGTATCCTCTTGTTATCTCGTTAAGGATGCTGTCAACATCGTCATCCTTCGGCTTTTCTTCTTTTTCGAGAACAAGCATCGGCTTCTTTCTCGATTCTTTTTCGGGAATGATCGTGGGTTCTTTGGGAAGTGTCTTTTTAAGATCGTCAATATCTTTTCTCAGGCCTTTTATATCCTTTGAGATCGCTTTGTCTGTTTTAACATTCTTCTTCTCTTCGGGATATTCGCCGTGTCCTTCAAAGAACATCATCGGATTGATCCCCGTTGCAAGCACGAGGAATACCGCCATCGCCGCAAAAATAATTATGCCCGAGCCGAGCTTTGCGCAGAGCGCTTCAAGCGGAAGCGATACCCAGCCGCCTATAACGCCGCCCGAAGAAAGTGTCGAGCCGTTTTCCCAAAGTTCGATCGTTATCTTCGAAAAATAGTCGGAGAAAACACTGCCGTCCATCTTCGGCGCCGTGTATACACAGATGTTGTAAAATGATGAAAACATAACGATAAAGAGCGTCGAAAATACAGATTTCGAAACAACTTTATTGTTTTTCATGAACAGAAGTACCGCAGAATAGATGAGCAGTACCGGAAAAAGAATCGATCCTGCGCCGAAAAGACCCAATAATCCTGCCTGGATTATTTTGCCGAACGGTCCGATAAGATCCGAAACAAGACTTATCGATATGAGGACCGCAACGAGAATAAGTATAAGTCCCGTTACGGTATCGTGAACGTATGCGGTCTTTGCCGCTTTCTTTGTCATTGTCTTTTTGGCTGTTTTTTTCGTTGTTGCCAATGCCAAAACTCCCTTACTTTAAACGTTTTTTTATGTGTTTGTTTATTTAACAATGCTTAAAACTATCGCAAAAATACCCATCAAAAGGCAATATGCCGAGAAAACAACGAATTTTTTTGTTTTCAGAAGCATCTGTAGAAGCTTTATTGCGAAAAAGCCCGAAACTGCGGATGTCACAATGCCCGCAATATATACAGGTATATGCTCTGCGCTTACGGAAACGCCGTTTACGATCATCTCAATGACCTGTAAAAGAAACGAAGCAAGTATCGTCGGTACGGACATTATAAACGAAAATTCCGCCGCAAAGTTTCTGTTTAATCCACATGCCAGCCCTGCCGTTATCGTAGAGCCCGACCGTGAAATGCCGGGAAGTACGGCAAAAAGCTGAACATAGCCGATGACGATCGAATCTTTTACGCTCATTGTCGTCTCGTCTTTCTTCCCTGCCGCGAATTTGTCGCATAAAAAAAGAAATATCGAAGTTACCAAAAGCGCTATGCCGACAAGCAACGTTGATGAATAAATGCTTTCAACGGCATTTTTTATCGGCAGGATAAGAAACATCGGAAGAAGCGAGTAAATTATCAGTAAGCCCTTTCTTCTAATCGGATCTTCGGTCGGCAATCCCTTTAGAAGAAAGG
>SVMP01000179.1 GCA_015067385.1 Oscillospiraceae bacterium
ATTTCGCCTTGCCTGCGTAAATTTTTTGCCCTTAGGCGAAAGATATATGCAGTAGGTGTTCGGAACAATGCTCTTAATATAACGGAAGCAGTCGCAGACAGGCTGCGGCTGCATAACCATGCCCTTTCCGCCGCCGTAAACGTAATCATCCACACGATTATGTCTGTCTTTTGTAAAGTCACGTATGTTGTGACATACAACATCTATAAGTCCGGCTTTTCTCGCTCTGCCGATTATACTCGAAGAAAGAAAAGCGTTGACATCCTCGGGGAAAAGAGTCATTATATCAAATCTCATGTTAATTCTCGTCAAATAAACCGTTTAACGGGCGTATTTTCATGATCTTGTTTTCAATATCGGTCTCAATTATAACATCGCCTATAGCAGGGATCATTCGTATAACTCCGTTTTCATCAGTTATCTGATAAACATCGTTCGCCCCTGTTTTAAGAACGTCTGTGATCATTCCGTAATTAACACCTGTGTCAACGTCAAAAACAGAAAGAGTAAGAAGATCTTTTATGAAATATTCTCCGTCTTCTAAATCGAAGAAGGATCTTTCAACATATATGATCTTATTTCTGAGAAGCTCTGCTTTATTGAGATTATCTATACCGTAAAATTTATACAGTACATTGTTTTTATGTATCTTTGCGTATTCAATATCAAAGCGACGGCCATCAATGTAAACATATTCAAAATCGAGCAAAACATCGGGAGCATCTGCCCATGCCTGAACTTTTACATCACCTGCAATGCCGTGTGTGCCTACTATTTTACCTGTTTCTATCAGTTCCATTGCATCTACCGTTTATAAAATATCTATATTGATCTTTTCACCGGTCTTGGAAGCAGCTGCTTTTACAACCTGACGGATAGCTTTTGCCACTCTGCCTTGCTTACCGATAATAAAGCCTTTATCTTCGTCTGCAACGGTGAGATTGTAGATTACTGCGTCTTCACGCATATCGCCCTTTTCAACCTTGACCGCATCGGGATTATTAACAAGTCTTTTTACTATATATAAAATAAGTTCTTCCATTTTTTATTGGTTTCCTCTTTCCGTATAACGCAGAAATCACAATGCACAATGCATATTCCTGCTGTTGCAAGCTTATGCATTATGCATCGCGTATTGCGGCGTTTTCATTACATGATGCCGTTCTTTTTGAACAAAGATTTAACAGTGTCGGTCGGCTGAGCGCCGTTTTTGATCCACTGAGCAGCTTTTTCCGCATCGATTTTAACTTCGGAAGGTTCGGTGAGGGGGTTGTAAGTACCGATTTCCTCAATGAATCTGCCGTCTCTGGGGAAACGGGAGTCTGCTACGACAATACGGTAGAAAGGAGCTTTTTTAGCACCCATTCTGCGAAGTCTGATTTTAACAGCCATTTTTTTCACCTCTTTCGTGTTTGGATATATGTTAATTGTCTAACGCTTGATTATTTGAATCTGCGGCGGAACGCCGGAGAATTCATTTGCTTCATCATAGCTTTCATTTGTTCGAAGCTCTTGAGAAGTCTGTTTACATCTTCAACTCTTGTGCCGCTGCCTGCCGCGATTCGGCGTTTTCTGGACGGAGTGATGATGTCGGGACGCTCTCTTTCTTTCTGAGTCATAGAAAGAATTATCGCCTCTGTTCTCGCAAGCTGACGTTCGTCAACCGTGAGATCCTTTTCTGCAAGTTTATTTGCACCGGGGATCATTTTCATGAGGTTTTCCAGCGGTCCCATTGTTTTGATCTGACGCATATTTTCAAGAAAATCGTTGAAATCAAAACGGTTTTTCATGATTTTCTTTTCAAGCTCTATAGCTTTCTTTTCATCGAAAGTCTGCTCTGCTTTTTCGATAAGAGTGAGCATGTCACCCATGCCGAGAATACGCGATGCCATTCTTTCGGGGTGGAACTGCTCAAGGTCGCCCATCTTTTCGCCTGTACCGATAAATTTAATCGGTTTGCCTGTGGTGTGCTTAACGGAAAGCGCCGCACCGCCTCGAGTGTCACCGTCTGTCTTTGTAAGAAGAACACCGGTTATATCAAGAAGATCATTGAATGATTTTGCGACATTTACGGCATCCTGACCGGTCATAGCGTCAACAGTAAGAATGATTTCATGAGGAGAAACCGTTTCTTTTATCTTAACAAGTTCTTCCATGAGCTCTTCGTCAATATGAAGACGACCTGCTGTATCAAGGAATACCATGTCGTTACCGTGGTCTTTTGCGTGAGCGATAGCTTGCTTAGCTATTTCAACGGGGGACGTGCCTTCGGGCATTGTAAAGACCGGAACGCCTATCTTTTCACCGAGCGTCTGCAATTGAAGAATTGCTGCGGGACGGTATATATCGCATGCGACAAGAAGCGGACGTTTGCCCATGTTCTTAAAGAAAAGAGCAAGCTTCGAACAGTGAGTTGTCTTACCTGCACCCTGAAGTCCGCAAAGCATAACAATTGTCGGCGGATGTGACGAGATCTTTATTCTGTCGTTTTCTCCGCCCATGAAAGCGGTCAATTCTTCATTTACGATTTTGATGACCTGCTGAGCAGGGGTAAGACTTTCAAGAACATCTGCACCTGTAGCTCTTTCGCTTACGGATGCTACAAAATCTTTAACTACCGTGTAGTTAACGTCTGCTGAAAGAAGTGCAAGACGTATTTCTCGCATTACTTCTTTTATGTCGCTCTCGGTAAGTTTACCGTGAGATTTAAGTTTTTTAAATATTGAACCGAGTTTCTCGGATAAACTTTCAAAAGCCATTAGTTTTCTTCTCCAAGAGATTCGCTTGCCGAATCCATGATCTCGTTAAGCTTATCAATAATTTCGGACGGAAGATATTTGCGCTGTGCAAAATCTTTGATGTAGGCAGCGTTTTCGTATGATACCACAAGAGTTTGTCTCATATTGTTGAATTTTTCGAGAAGACCGAGACGGGCATCTGTATCGAACAACGTTGTTTCGGCGCGTAAAAGGCTGTCTCTTACTGCTTGACGTGTGATAGAAAGCTGCTCTGAAATTTCGGACAAAGAATAGTCCTGCTGAAAATAAAGATCCATGGTCTGTTTTTGTTTTTCGGTAAGGATATTACCGTAAAGGTCAAGAAGAAGACCTATTTTTACTCTTTCTTCTTCAGAAGAAACGTTTATGTTTAACATTATTAAAGACAGACCTCCGAATCAAATTTCATATCTCAAAAATAAACTGTAAAGATGTTACGCTTTACATCACAGATATTATACCACAAAATAGATAATTGTCAAGAGGTGAATTGTGAATTTTATGAAAAGAATATGATTTTTTGAATTTTTGCTTTACAAAGAAGTTTTTTTGTGTTATAATATTTATCGTATGGCAACAGTGCCATAACATTTACCCTTTCTCAGTCGTCCGCATCACCGGCGGCGGCCCTGAAACGGGCATATTCATATATCGGAGGTGAAAACAATGATCCAGGAAAAGAAGAACGAGATCATTTCCGCAAACCGTATTCATGAAAATGACACCGGTTCTCCGGAAGTACAGATCGCTATTCTCACCGAGCGCATCAAAAATCTTACCGAACATCTTAAGACCAACAAGAAGGACTTCCACTCCAGAAGAGGTCTTCAGAAAATGATCGGTCAGAGAAGAAATCTGTTGAACTACCTTATCAAAAAGGACATCAACAGATACCGCGCGATCATCGAAAAACTCGGCATCAGAAAGTAAGATCAATCTTGCTTTTGAAACTCCGTGGACTTTATGCCGTGATCGGCGAGCTTCGTCGTATCACGGCATAAAGTTACTCTTAACCCGCGGATTTTGTTTGCGCAGTTAAGAAAGTGTTATTTAACGTATCTTGATTAAGTGCATTTCCTTAACTGCTCAAATCCGCGGCGGTTCAGCCGATAAAACAGAAGTAATTTATAAAAAAGAAAGGAAAGTGCGCCGAAAGTTCGGCGCTGAGAAAGACCATGGATATTTACGCAAATTATAAAAAACATGAAACCACTCTCGCAGGTCGTCCTCTTGTTGTTGAGACCGGTAAATTTGCAGGTCTTGCAAACGGATCCTGTATCGTAAGATATGGCGAAACCACAATTCTTGCAACCGCGACCGCATCGGAAAAACCCCGTGACGGTATC
>SVMP01000180.1 GCA_015067385.1 Oscillospiraceae bacterium
TACATCTTGCCCGGAGAACGAATATATAAACACTTATTGTAACCCCACTCCGTTGCCCGACTATCCGATAGGCAGAAGCTGTTATATTGAAGGTGCCGATATACTGTGTGATTATCGGGAGACAGCAGACCCGACTGTTATATACGATAACGGTGTGTGGTACCTTTATCCGTCTTGCGGAATGGTATATTGGTCGGAGGACTTTGTTCATTGGAACCATGAGAGAATGGAGCCGTATGACATTGGCTATGCGCCTACCGTTGTAAAACATAAAGGGAAATATCTTCTTGCTGCGAGCGGTTCGGGTCTGTACGAGTCCGACAGTCCGAAAGGTCCGTTCAAGCTCCTCGGCTCGTTCAAAAAACCGTCAGGCGATGATCTTTCTGTGTTAGACCCTATGCTGTTTTCGGATGATGACGGACGCTTGTATATTTACGGCGGCTGCGGCGGACACATCAGCGGTGCAGAGCTTGACAGCGACGATCCGATACAGCTGTTGACCGAGTATGCGTTGATGTTTGAAATGAACACCAAAGATCATGTCTGGGAACGCATGGGCGATATGAACGAGGATCCTTCGTTCAGCTGGACGGAGGGTGCCTGGATGTATAAGCGTAACGGTATATATTATCTTACGTATTGCGCCCCGGGAACAGAATGGATAACGTATGCGATGGGCGCTTACAAGAGCAGTTCTCCGTTAGGTCCTTGGGAATATATGCCTACAAGTCCTTTCCTCATAAAAACTCACGGTATTGTAAAAGGAACAGGACACGGATGTATTGTTGACGGTCCGAATGATACGGTGTGGGCGTTCTACACCTGCTGTATGTGTTACGGAGGAATGTTTGAACGCAGAATAGGTTATGATCCCATTTCGTTTGATGAAAACGGGAATATAATCCCCAAAACACCCACAGATGTTCCTCAGTGGGCTCCCGGAGTCAAGTCCGAGCCTCATCTTGATAATTCCGCAGGACTTATCCCCTTAACTCAGCATAAAAAATGCTCTGCATCTTCGTGTGCACCAGGAAGAGATGCTCTTTATGCCGTTGACGACAGTATGCTCTCTTGGTGGCAGCCTGCAGAAAACGATCCGTCCCCATCTCTGAAAGTAAAAATCTCCGATCATGCAATGGAGATAAGAAGCGTTCGTATTATCTGGCGTGATGTCGGATTGGATGTTAAAAAGAACTATCTTCCCGGACCGTTTGGGTATGCGTTATATGCTTTAACGGAGGATAATGAATGGGTATGCGTGCTTGACAAAAGGGATAATGCCATTGATATGGTCGTTGATTATACCCCCGTTTTGCCTGTACGTGCGACTGCCGTAAAACTCGATATAACGTTCTCTCCCGAGCATATCACTCCGGGGCTTATAAACCTTACTGTTTTTGGGTTTTGAGAGCTTTTATAAAAAAATGATCCATTGTTAAAATAGTGTTTAAGAAAGGCGGTGCGCTGTGATCTATCTTCAAAGTTTTACTTTTCCTTCAGAAGATCGGGAGGCTGCGTTTTTTTGCGGGAATCCCAAAGCAAAGAAGACATGTTACGATTCAAAATATCCTTTCGGGCTTTTCAGATACCGTGAATTTTCCGAATTTTTCTTTGACGATATCACTGTCTTTTACGGCAATAACGGAAGCGGCAAAAGCACGATCTTAAACGTAATTGCCGAAAAATTGGGCTTAAACAGAAGCACGCCTTTCAATAAAACGGATTTCTTCGGGGATTACGTTGAGATGTGCGATTATGTTCTCGAACGTCCCATCCCTCAGGGCGGAGAAATAATAACAAGTGACGGCGTGTTTGAACGTGTGCTTGACATCCGACGTCTTAACGACGGTATTGACGAGCAGCGTGAACGCTTGGTTCAGGAATATATTGAGGAACGAACAAATCAGGATCCGAATCTCTTGCGAGGTATTGATGATTATGACCGCTGGAAAAGGGCGGGAGAGATAAGAAACAGACACAAATCACAGTCTTCTTTTATCCGTAAAAATCTCATGAGAAATATTCAGGAACGCTCAAACGGAGAAAGTGCGCTCGCTTATTTCGTTGATTCTATAAAGAGCGACACTCTTTATTTATTGGACGAGCCCGAAAACAGCCTTTCCGCAAGCAATCAGTTGAAACTCAAGTATTTTATAGAGGATTGCATGAAAAATTACGGCTGTCAGTTTATTATTTCAACGCATTCGCCGTTTTTGCTGTCTTTGGAATATGCAACGATATACGATATTGATTCGGCTCCTCCCGAAACGAAGGCTTGGACAGAGCTGGAGTCTGTCAGAACGTATTTCGATTTTTTCAAGGAAAACGAAGAGAAATTCGAATGATGTTTTAACATACTTCAGTCAATTTGGAACTGCGCCCCGAAGATTTCGTCTTTGGGGCGTATGAAATTATTAAGAAAATGTAAATGTAAAAAAATTCACATTTAAAAAAGGAATATCCTCTTGACAAATATATTTTTTTATGGTATAATCGTCAAGTTCGCGGAATTAGCTCATCTGGTAGAGCGCAACCTTGCCAAGGTTGAGGTAGCGAGTTCGAGCCTCGTATTCCGCTCCATTGATCCAAGTCGAAAGACTTGGATTTTTTATTTATTCATATACCTCATGTATATTTAAAATAATAATTAAAAATCGTTATGGGGATGAAGTCTTGAAAAACAAAATGATTTTGATAACCGTTTTCTTGATATTTTGCTTTGCGGTATCATTTCCGATTTTCGTTGCAACAAAAAACGGTATAGCGGAAACCATAACAATTACCGTCGGCATTACTCTTTATCATTTTGCAATAAGGCTGGCGGTAGGCACGATTGTGGATTTAATTATGAAAAATCAAGCCGATCATCAAAACGCATGGTTTCGGGAAAAAGGCTTTGAAAATAAGCTTTATAAGTTACTGCGTGTACGTGTTTGGAAAAAACATATCCCTACATACAGCCCCGATACGTTTGATATAAATCAAAATACCGTTAAAGAAATTATCGGTGCGACCTGTCAGGCGGAGATAATTCATGAGATAATTATGCTCTTCAGCCTGCTCCCGATAGCCGTGATCCCGTTTTTTGGCGGTGCGGCTGCTATTGTTATAACGTCTGTTTTGGCTATGATGCTTGATTCTGTGTTTGTGATCCTTCAACGGTATAACCGACCGAAGCTTGTCAGAGTAATGGTTCGGTTTGAAAAATATAGATAGTTTTACATTCATCCGTTCCTTATGGAGCGGATTTTATTTTACCTCTTGACATTTCCGTATTTTTATGCTAAAATAACAATTGTTATATAACATATGATATATTATGGAGACCGATATGCCGCCAAAAGTAAAAATAACAAAAGAGGATATAATACAAAAAGCTCTTGAAATCGTCAGAACGAACGGGGAACAGGCGTTGAATGCAAGAAATATTGCTTCTGCTCTTAACTGCTCGACTCAGCCTGTGTTCTTTAATTTCGCAACGATGGAAGAGCTACGGGAGAGCGTGATAAAAGCCGCATACGGTCTTTACGCTTCTTTTTTACAGCAAGAGGTCGAAAACGGTAAATATCCGAAATATAAATCTTTCGGTATGGCGTACATACGCTTTGCCGGAGAGGAAAAAGAGCTTTTCAAGCTTCTTTTTATGAGAGACAGGACGTGCGAGAATGTATCTTTTGCTCCCGATTTTGATGAATCTGTTCAGATGATAATGGACTCCAACGGTATTTCCAGAGAAAAAGCAATACTTATTCATACAGAGATGTGGATGTTTGTTCACGGTATCGGAACGATGTTTGCCACTTCATTCCTTACTCTTGAATGGGAGATCGTCAGCAGTATGCTCACGGATATCTATCAGGGGCTGAGAGTAAGACATATGACGGAGAATAATGAAAATGGATGCAATTAAAACAAAAAATCTCACAAAAAGGTATAAAGATATAATCGCCGTTGACGGCCTCACTCTGACCGTTAAACAGGGAGAGCTTTTCTCTCTTTTGGGCGTTAACGGTGCAGGCAAAACTACCACTGTAAAAATGCTTTCGTGTTTAACATCTCCGAGCGACGGCGATGCGTGGCTCTTGGGTAAAAGCATCCGTAAAGATACGTCTGCCGT
>SVMP01000181.1 GCA_015067385.1 Oscillospiraceae bacterium
CAAGGGAATCGGAAAGCGATAGGGGGATACTCTGTATTCGCAAACGAACGCATCCATTCCGATCGAATTAAGGAAAAGCGCATATCCTTCGCCCTCGTGACCTGCTCTGCCTGCATATCCGCCACCTGGGAAGATAACGACTGTCGCATCTGTTTTTTTCTTTTCAGCGGGATAATATTCAAGTACGGGCGAAAATCCGTCAACCGCCGGAACGTTGTCCCACATCTGTATTTCAATCATTTTAACATCTCCTTGTCTGAAATATGATTCTATGTATTAATCTTATCATATTAACGAGGAAAAGTCAAGTAAAAAAGATAGGTTTGTACTTAATTTCCGGTTATACATCTTTCTTTCGGTAGAAGATGAAAATCAACGGTGTTTTGCCAACAACCACAGGGTAGGGCAACAGATCTTTGTTTACGATAGAGAGAAGCTGTGCTTTTACATACGCTCCCATCGTTCCGGCATGAGTGAAATATTCCGCTTCATCAACATGTTTGGGGACACGGTTTTTTGTCTTTGACCAAAGCCTATGCAGATCATCCGACAACAGATCATATAGTTCCTTCTTTATTGTTTCGCAAACAGGATTCCAATGCTCTGTCACTTCGGTAAATGGCAATGCGGGAATATCCAGCTTGATCTCGCCGTCAGTGTCACGCTTTATTATACACAGTTTTTCAAAGTCGGGAATCAACTCATAAATAAGCTCAGTGTCTATCTTAACATCGCAAGGCAACAATGATGCGTAGAACCGCAGAATACTATGTAGAGAACATCTGTATTTGAACTTATTATATGCCCAGTGCGCATCTCCGAAAAGCGACTGACAATCGAACATCTGACAATCAACCTTGCCATCATTATTTGAACTGTATGAAACATGCACAGGGCCGGAGCCTTCATACTGGTTAATATTTTTTTGATTATGCCCATATACGGTCACTGTTGCAAGCCATCTGCCTGCATCGGGACGTTCAGGTGGATATTTAGGAGTATTTTCCGAATCAGGACGGCTATTGCGTAAAACTTCGCTCAATACCTGATTCATAGTAAATAAAAGCATCGTTGCTTTTTGCTTGTCAGACATTACCGAGAAGTCATCACGCTTGGTAAGCGGTTCAATATGTTTCCAAGCGATCTCCCATACACGGGAAGCATATTTATCTGCAAGATTTTCCTGTGCAGGAATATCTCCAAAAGCTTCTTCATATTTTTGCACAAAGCAGCGTGTATAGATTAGTCCACGCGGTGTTCTTCCCATCAGTTCGCCCCGAACCAAAATATCGATTATTGGTTCAATGTATGCGCAAGGCATCCCCATTGTATCAGCGATTCCACGTACCGATACGGGATTTTCATATGCCAAATTCAATATATTAGCTTCAATATCCGATCGCATAAGAGAGAACGGTTCGCTGTTTAGTCCGCAGTTGCCCCATATACCAATGGATGCGGATTTAGGTTCATAACTGATTTGCGAATATTTTTCCATATTTTCAAGTCCCTCTTTGATCTGATCTCTTGCCGTTGACAGACGGGATAGTACGGTTCCTAGGGGAATGTTTAAATCTTTGCTGATCTGATCTACGGATTGGCCGTGAACATAGTGCCGTACCGTAACATCACGATAAATGCGGATCAGACGTCCGATTTCACGGCGTACCGATTCGTATTCCTTGTTCTTGCTTTCTGCTTCTTCCCATTCTGTTAAATCGTTATATGTTTCGCTGATAGTACCGTCAGAGTATTCCACGTATTTTGTCTTGTACTTTTCACGAAGCCATGTATTGTATTTATTTCTGAGAACTGCAGATAAGAACCCTTTGGCGTGGTCAATCTTTTCGCCTTTGCGTACTTTTACAATCAAAACTGTAAGCGTGTCCTGTATCAAGGTATCAATATTGGGACAATCATTATACTGCTTTTGAGCAAGGCGATATAGATATTCCAGATATACTTCACTTTGCTTCTCAAAATCTTTTTCAAATTCGATCATAGAGGTTTCTCCTTTCTGCCGTCTTTGGCTGTTTTCAGCATATTAGTTGCAGAAAAATATGGTTGATTCGCTATTTTAATAAAATTATATCACAAAAATTTGAGGTTGTCTATAATTAACATTAAATCAAAAATAAGAATCTTGCAAGGCACAGACACGCAATACGGTTTAACCGACAGTTGATAATTTGAAGCAGCAGGATTTGATTTAACAAAAACGGCACGACCGATCAAATCAGTCATGCCGTTTATCTGTTTTAAGTTGTTTTACAGTGAAAGCGATTCGTATTTATTCAGACCTGCAACCTCATCAACGGGCATTGAGACAACGATTCCGTGAGCGTCGCTCTGTGCACCGCATTTTTCGGTTATAGCCTGCATAATTGCAACTTTCTTTTCTTCTTCTGCGAGGATAAGAACGATCTCTCTTTCTTGTTGGATCGTAATACCCCACAGTTGAATTGCTTCTTCACTGCAAACACGTCTGCTGTGAAATACCGTACCGCCGCCTGCGCCTGCGGGTTTTGCCGCCGCCATGACTTCTTCGCTGAAACCTTGGTTTACAAATGCCATTATCATTACGTGTTTATTTTTCATTTTCTCAACTTCAGTCCTTTCAGATCTGGTATCATTTTCGGCTTTTTGCATTATTCTTACGGCAGCCGCACTACCGCCTGACAGAGGTATTGTAAATGCAATACCTGTATTGGGTGTGCCGAGATAAAGTCTGTTTTTTAGATGTTCAAGCATCTTTGATGCCTTTTCTTTTTGCATCATTGAAATTATTATATTTTTTTCTATTTCACCTAAACCAAGAATATCCTTGATCTCACCGGATGCCGTACCTTTTGCAAGAACATGATACTGCATCGGAACTTTTCCTTTTTTATACAGCTGCTCTGCTTTAAGCGCAAGCTTCGGTGAAGCAATTAGAAAAAGTAATCTGTATTCTGATTTTATACTTTCAGTTGCCACCGTAATTAATCCTCCTCGAAAACAAAGATCTCGTCTGCATCTGTCTGTGCAATGATAGGTGTAACTTTCTGTTCGTTCTGTTTTGTCTTGAATTTATATACAAGACCCATTATCTGAATAGCGATAAGGGGCGTTAGAGCAACAAGAGAAACGACGCCGAAAGCATCTGTCATAATATTCCCTCCGACAGCCTGACATGCGCCTATGCTGAGAGGAAGTAAGAATGTTGTTGTCATCGGTCCGCTCGCAACTCCACCTGAGTCAAACGCAATACCGATAAATATTTTCGGAACCATGCAGGATAATACCAATGCAATTACGTATCCCGGAATAATTATTGCCTGTATGGGAATTCCCAATATAACCTTCAGCATTGCAAGCGCAACACTGACCGCAACGCCGATAGACATGCTTCTGTTCATTGCTTTAACGGATATCGCACCGTTTGTAACGCCTTCAACCTGATGATTCAATACCTGTATAGCAGGCTCTGCTTTAACTATAAAATAACCGATAAGTGCGCCGATGGGAACAAGGATCCACTTATATTCAAGCAAAGCAAGCTCGTTTCCGAGAAAAGAACCTACGGGTGCAAAGCCGATGTTAACACCGCAAAGGAACATTACAAGACCGAGATATGTATACAGCAAGCCTATGATAACTCTTTTTACCTGAGCTTTCTGATAACGCTTGAATACAAGCTGGAATATAGCAAAAACAGCAACGATCGGGAGGATCGAAACAGCCACTTCTTCAGCATATTTCGGTAATCCCTTGATAAAAGTCATTACAACATCCTGCGTTGTATGTACGTCTGCTATTTCCGAAAGAAAATAGTCTGTTTCTGTCGGTTTGAAAAATAAACCGAGTATAAGTACTGATATAATAGGGCCGATACTTGATAATGCAACAAGACCGAAACTGTCACTGGTTGCATTTTTGTCACTACGTACGGATGCAAGACCGACGCCCAATGCCATAATAAACGGTACTGTCATAGGACCTGTTGTTACGCCGCCTGAGTCAAACCCAACGGCAAGAAAATTTTTCGGAACAAAGAAAGATGCTATAAGAAGCACTGCATAAAACGCGATAAGTATTTTTGATAAGCTGAT
>SVMP01000182.1 GCA_015067385.1 Oscillospiraceae bacterium
AAGTCCAAGAGATATACCGCTGCTTTCAAGCAGACCGTAAACTTCATTGGTTGCGGTATAACCTGCGATAAAGATACTTCCCTGAGCATTTATGCTTGACTGTAAGATAATGCCGCCGAGGGCGATAACTACCATCTCAAGCGCGAGAGGCATTCCGAAAACAAGAAGATCCTTTATCATCTTTTTATCTATCTTCCACGATTCTCGGTCAAGTTTGACAAATTCTATTTTTTTTATTTTCAACAAACAATATAAAAACGATATAAACTGTGCTATAACCGATGCTAAAGCCGCGCCGAAAATGCCGAAGTTGAATGCAAAAACAAATAATATATCAAGTCCTATATTCAAAAGGGCTGATATAATCATCGCAATAAGCGGACTTTTTCCGTCTCCGAATGCTCTAAGGATGGATGCCGCCATATTATACGCCGTAACGATCAAAGTTCCTGCGATCATCGTTATCAGATATGTTTTTGCCCCATCAATAATATCTGACGGTGTTTTTAACAATGTTAGCAACGGTTCGGAAACAATGATTCCGAGAATTGTAAAAAACCCACCTATAATAAGGCACAGCAATGTTGACATCGCAATTGTCTTATTCATTGCTTTATAATTTTTGTCTCCGAAATACCGTGAAACAAATGTTGAAAACCCTTGTGTTAAAGTAACAAGCGTCCAAAGAATAAGCCAATAGCTCCAGTCGGTTGCACCCACCGCCGCCAAGGCTTTAACACCGACGCCTCTCCCTACGATTGCTGCATCGGCTATCATATATAACTGCTGACCTAAATTTGTTATTAATAAAGGAAAAGCAAATTTCAATAAATGCTTTGTCGGGCTTCCGACTGTCATGTCTGTTGTTCTGCTCATATTTTCTCCGTGTTTATTTACTGTATCAACTAATATAATACTACATTATTTTTATTAAGTCAATACTTCCATGCAAAATTAAAGAGCAAGGGTGATATCTTTATCGGAGAATTTACAATTTATCAAATCGCATTGGGTTAGTCAAACGCAAATATGAGCTAAGCCCAAACCCTTATTACAAACAGAAAGAGCAAGCACACAAGACGAAAAATCTTGAATGTTTGCTCCTTTGGGGTTAGTGATGTTTTTGCTGTCGCAAAAGTGATGTTATGTTTCGCATAGTGATGTTGCTCGCAAATGCTCGCAGTGATGTGATGTTTGTCTACTGTGACGAAGTCACAACATCATTCACGAAGTGAACATCACTGCCAAAGGCAACATCTCTTGCCCGCAAGGGCAAACATCGTTTAGCATGAATGCTCTGTTAATAGCATCACGCTATCATCTGCTCTTTATTGTTTTATTCTTCGGGAACTTCTCCCGTTCTTGCTATTTCAATAAGCTCATCAAGCGCTTCTTCGCTAAGCATACCCGTAACATATCCGATCGGATCTCCGTTCACGTCTATAAGCATAGTCATCGGTAACGAATAAACACCGTATGTCATTGCCGCTTGCCCATCGTTGTCAAAATAAACAGGGAATGTGTAACCGTTGTCTTCTATCAGTTTTTTTGCCGCAGAAACGGTTTCATTTGAACTTGTTGTTGCATTTACCATAACAAATTCTATATCCGTGTTTTCCTTATATGCTTTTTCAAAATGCGGCATTTCTCCTCGGCAGGGTCCACACCAGCTTGCCCAAAAATTCAGTACAATAGGCTTTCCCACAAAGTCCCAAAGTTCGACCGCATTTCCGTCTTTGTCGTACACCGTAAAATTCGGAGCACCGTATTGAGCGGCATCTTCTTCATCGGGGTTGCTTATGTCATCATCTTCTTCGGGAATCTCCGTTTGGTCGTTCTGAACATCCTGCTGTTCTTCTTTTCCCAGATTTACAATGTTGTTTTGCGCATATTCTTTACTGAGATTATCGTATAAAAAATAAATACCTACAAATACAGCTACGACTGTCACAGCAGTTAATAACCATAATATTTTTTTCTTCATCTTGATCGTCCTGCTTTCTGTTAATTGATAATATTGAGTAATTTACCTAAAAGCCCGGTCATCATGAGAACACCGAGGATAATAAGCAATGCTCCGCTGACGGTGTTTATTACTTTATAGTTTTTCTTTATGAAATTAAATGCGCTTTTAAGTTTGTCGATAAGTATTGCACTCACGACAAACGGTATACCGAGCCCAAGAGAGTAGGCGAGAAGCATGAGAATACCTGTTAAAACATGACCTTGCTGTGATGCCAGCATTAACGCTGAACCGAGAAATGCACCGACACACGGAGTCCATCCGATCGAAAAGATTATTCCGAAAAGAGCAGACGAGAAAAATCCGAGATCCTTCGTATTCGCCGAACCGCTCATTCCTTTGAAAAGATTGAGCTTCAGTATGCCCAGAAAATTAAGACCGAAAATAATAACCACAAGTCCGGTTATTATGTTGACCGCTGTTTGATATTTAACAAGAAAGCTTCCTACTGTGCCTGCCAATGCTCCCAATGCAACAAAAACGACTGTAAATCCAAGAACGAAACCGAGCGAATTGGTAAGCGTCTTTTTTGTTGTTCGCTCTCCGCCTCCTGCAAAATACGATACATAGATCGGCAGCATGGGGAGTAGACATGGTGATATAAATGTTATTATGCCTTCAAGAAAAGAAATAAGGTATTGCATTCAGTTCATTTCCTTTATTCAAATTTTGTCATAGAAAGGTATTCTTCTGCAAAAGTTACTGCGACCGCACCGTCCGACACAGCCGTAACTACCTGTCGCAACGGTTTCGTTCTGACATCTCCAACCGCATATATACCCGGAACATTTGTTTTCGTCGATTCGTCAGCGATGATATAACCGTAATTGTCAAGAGTTATTTCGTCTTTTAAAAAGTCTGTTGCGGGTTTTCTTCCGATGCTTATAAACACACCGTCGCATTCCGTGAATCGATCTTCTTTTGTTTTCAGATTTTGTGTTTTAACACCAATAACCTTCTCGTCCGAAACAATCTCCGTTACGGCGCTGTCCCATAAAAATTCAACATTCTCCGCATTCATCAAAGGTTCTCGGTAGATCTTGGTAGCTTTTAATGAGTCTCGTCTGTGTACCAGAAAAACCTTTTTCGCAATTCTTGAAAGATACAACGCATCTTCTGCCGCTGAATTTCCGCCTCCGACGACAACAACCGTTTTGTCTTTGTAAAAACGTCCGTCGCAGTGTGCGCAGTAATGTACTCCCTTGCCAAGAAGTTCCCATTCTTCTTTAAGTCCGAGTTCTTTCGGGTTTGCGCCTGTTGCAATAACAACTGTTTTCGCATATAGCTCACCGACTGATGTTTTTAATATCTTTATTTCGTTTGTGAAATCAACATTTTGAACTTCTGCGTATTCTGTTTTTGCACCGAAGCGTTCGGCGCTCTGTTGCATCTTCATTCCGAGGGTAAAGCCGTCGATCCCGTCTTCGAATCCGGGGTAGTTATCTATCGTATCTGTCAAAGCCATCTGTCCGCCCGGTGCCATACGTTCTACCGTCAGAACATCAAGCCCTGCTCTCGAAGCATAGAGGGCTGCCGTGTAACCTGCAGGACCTCCGCCGATTATTATCATATCATATATGTGTTTCATATTTTTGTCTCCGATTAAAATTAAAATTTATTTTTATGGTTAAATTATAACCCAAATCAAAAACATTTTCCGTGACTTTATCACATTTCTTGTTTTTTTCGCATTTTCTGCCAGTTGATAAATCCGTAAAGATCGTTGACTAGAAATACTATAAAACAGATTATGACCGAAAAATAAGAAATATCGCTGACTGTTGCCAATACCCACAAAACAATAAGCACTATATCATTTGCCGCATATGCAAGCGCAAAATAGGGGCTTCGTCTGAATGTAAGATACGCTCCGAGAAAACTTGTCGTTACGGATATCGTACTGGGAATGAGATTCGCTGTCCCGAAAGCACCGAGAATAAAATAAAAAGCGATCGTCACCACGGCGGTGAGAAAAAACATGAATATGGTTTCTTTTTTTGAAATACTGTTGACCTTGAC
>SVMP01000183.1 GCA_015067385.1 Oscillospiraceae bacterium
TAAAATACTCAATGACGAACGGCTTATCGCCTACCATGAAAAATGGTTCAATGAGATGTACACTCTTTACAGAGGCGAGAGAAAAGAGCCTTTTTATCTGAACGGCGTTTACGGTTGTGCGCCCAATCATGATATCATATATACCGAGCCCGAAAAATGGGTGGAACAGGTATTGGACGACCTTGCAAACAAGGCTTACGATGTGATCTCGGAAGAACATTTTGTTCCTCTCTGTATTCAGCAGGACATCTACGGAGTACATTTCATAGACAAGATCTTCGGGGCAGAGGTCGTTCGTAAAACAGGCGGCTGGAACAGCTTTTATCTGAAGACCTCGATAGGCGAGCTTAAGAGGCCCGATCTTGAAACGAACGAAACATGGCTTATTGCGAAACGTGTTGCAAAAGCATTTGTTGATTTTGACGTATCCGTTCCTCTTTTCGGATTGCCGACGATCGCAAGCGTTCTTAATATTGCGGTAAATCTTTACGGTCAGGATATTCTGATTGCGATGATAGAAGATCCCGATGCCGCAAGACACGATCTGAAAATAATAAATGATCTTCTCAAAGAAATACATCAATGGTATCGTGCGCACATACCCGAAGAACAGCTGCAGCCCATAATTGCCGGACACCGTACACAACCACCGGGACACGGACAGATATGCGGATGCACATGTCAGCTTCTTTCCCCCGAACTTTACGAAGAATTTATCATGGAGCTTGACAACGAGCTTCTGGGCGTTTACCCGAACGGCGGCATGATCCATTTATGCGGAAGCCATTCACAGCTCATTCCTCATTTCAGAAATATGGATAAGCTGAAATCATTGCAGGTAAACGACAGAGCCGCAGAAGATCTTGAGCTTTATTTTGACGGTCTTCGAGAAGATCAGGTTATATATTTCAACCAATGCAACGGTATAACAAAAGAAAAAGCATGGCAGATCGCAAACGAAAAGAACAGAAGGATTATTCTTGTTTAACATCTCATTCCGCACACTTCGGTATGCGGAATTTTCTTTTAGATTATAGCACAATTAACCGAAAATGTCAATTATTATTAATTTTGAGTATTGACCGGACAAAACCGTTATGTTATAATATAAAAAAAACAGATCGGAGAATCTTCAATGACTTCAAGAGAACGTGTACGCGCGGTACTCGATCACCGTGTTCCCGATAAGATACCGAACGGCCTCGGCGGCTGTGAAACGACGGGACTTCATCTTCTGACATACGATAAGCTGAAAAAAGTGCTCGGCTGCGACGAAAATAATCCGACAAAGCTCGACACTTTCATGACAAACGCTGTTTTCGAAGAGCCTGTAATAAAAGCGATGGGCGGAGATATAATCCTTTTGGCATCGCCGAATATGTGTCCGAGCCAATTCCGAGGAGACGTTGCAAACCAATGGAAAGAACAAAAGCTCTGGGGAAAGACTTTTGCCGTCCCCGTAAATGAGCAGTTTACGGAAAACAAAGACGGAAGCATCGTCTGGGATTCGAGAGGCGGTGCATACTGTCCGAAAGGCGGCTATTATTTCGATTACAAGGGCAACACCGATATGCATCAGGATTTCGGAACGCCCGACCCCGATAAATTTCAGCCGAGAGACACTATCAATGAAAATACGCTCCGTTTTCTTGAAGAACAGGCAAAACGTCTTTACGAAGAGACGGATCTTTGTATATGCCTCGGAGAAAGTATAACGGATCTGCAGGTCGCCCCCGGCGGAATGATCGGACATATGATTCTGATGATGGAAGAGCCGGAGATAATGAAGGCGTTCCTCGAAAAATGTCTCAATGCGGCGTTAAAACAGATAAAACTGCTTAAGCAGGCTGTCGGAAAGTACGTTGATATTCTCTCAATAGCGCATGATTTCGGTGACAACCGAGGCGTTACGATAGGCGATTCTCTTTGGAGAGAGATCTATAAAGAGCATTACACAAGGCTTTTTACGGGCTGGAAATCGATAACCGACATGAAGATCAATCTTCACTCCTGCGGCTCGATCTACGGCATTATGAACGATCTTATCGACTGCGGCGTTGACATCATCAACCCCATTCAGACTTCTGCGGCGAATATGTCTGCCGAAAAGCTGAAAAAAGAATTCGGTGATCGTGTTATTCTCTGGGGCGGCGGCTATGACGGTCAGCTTATCGACAAAACGGCGACTTACGAACAGGTCTACTCTGCGGTAACGGAAAATCTCAAAGTTTTCGGCAAAGGCGGAAATTACATCTTTTCGGGTGTCCACAATCTTCCTGCGGATATGCCCGAACATCACGTCAAAGCGATGATAGATGCGTTTAAGGATAACAGAGCATATTAAAATAACTTTAATCTTTTTGATACAAGGAAGGAGACGAAACTGTGATCAACTTTATTCATAATTCAACAACCGCTTTTGTTGCAATTCCGATCGTTGCCCTTCTCGTTTTACTCTTCAATGCGTACAGATTGGGGAAATTCAACAAAAAGAAAAAAGATAAAAACAACGAAAAGAAAAAAGATGATTGAAACCTAATCATAACCACCAGTAAACTGGTGGTTTGCACAGCCCCTATAAGGGGCAAATACAGGCAAACCCCTGGAAGGGGCTTTGAAAATTAGCACCGCATTATAATCTCAGGCAGCCGCTCTCGTGCGGCTGTCTATTTTTGCCTACGTATTCTTGCTACCCGTAAACGGGTCTGTGTATTCTTTGAGACTTATTTGGTCCGCGGCTATATCTTCCTCTAATTGATTCCTTATGTATTCCGATATTATTTTCTTATTCTTTCCTACCGTATCTACATAATAGCCGCGGCACCAAAAACTTCTCGTACCATATTTGTTCTTCAAATTTGCGTGGCGATCAAAGATCATCAGACTGCTTTTCCCCTTGATATATCCCATAAATTGTGCTATACTTATATGCGGTGGGATACTCAACAGCATATGAATATGATCTGGACATGCCTCTGCTTCTATGCTTTCTACACCTTTTTGTTCGCACAGTTTTCTCAAGATTTCTCCGATATCTCTTTTCAACTTACCATAGATTTCTTTTCTTCTGTATTTCGGTGCAAACACTATATGGTACTGACATCTGTATTTGCTATGGGCTGTGCTTTTTATTTCATTATTTTCTTTTCTCACCTTTTTACCTCCTTGTTTTCTTAATGCGGTGCTAACCCTTTATATTATACAAGGAGGTCTTTTATTTTTCAACTCTTTTTCGGCTTGCTTTTAGCTCGCCGGTTTTGTTTCTACTAAAGCTTCTTCTCTCTCCCCCGGTAGAACCGGGGGTATATTTTGAATACAATCAAAAAGCTCCCGACCTTATTATCGGTCAGGAGCTTTTGCTTTATTTGATACCGTCTTTCGTTACGGTAATGCTTGCGCAGAACGAGTAGTTCGGATCGAGGCGTTCACGCAGGGTTTCATAGATGAGTTCCTCGGACAGATCGACCGTAATTTTATACTTTGTACCGAGAACATCTACTGTGATGGGTTTGAAAAGATCGAGCATTTGTTCATTTAAAAGAACTGTTATCGGCTCATCTGTATCAAGGCGTTCGACGGTTATGAGATTTTGTGTTTTATCCATAGAGAAGACGACAACGCCGCTGTTTGCATCTTTATCTGCTTTCAGCCAATAGAACGACTCGACCTCCTGCAAGGGCTGACGGTACCCGAGATCCCAGACGATCTTGCGGGGATACGGATAGCGTACATACTGATTAAGAAAATCGACCGCGTTTGTGTTAGCCATTGTAAAATCACGGTTGGCATCGTTGAGCCAAAGGATCGGATCTGCTAAAACAGCCTGCTCGGTACGCTCGGGATCTCTGTCAACAAAAGCATGACCCTTTGCAAAATGGAGATAAAAGCGTGATTCGTAACCACCACCGAACTCATTACGAAGATCGTCAAATATTGTTACGCATTTTGCAAGGAGCGTGTTTCTGTTATACGCAGAGTCATTTTCGCCGCCCTGGATCTGAATGGGCATATTATAGAGGTTTGTGTAGTTG
>SVMP01000010.1 GCA_015067385.1 Oscillospiraceae bacterium
TCAGAAGAGGAACAGCCTGTCTCTGCATGTTCGCACCCATCAACGCACGTACCGCGTCGTCGTTCTCAAGGAACGGGATCATGGATGTAGCTACGGAAATAACCTGTTTGGGCGAAATATCGATAAAGTCAACTTTGTTCTTTTCGATTTCCGCAATGTTTTCTCTGTGACGGATAGCAACCTTGTCTCTTACAAGTCTGTTCATTTCGTCACGGGGTTCGTTTGCCTGTGCAACAATGTAATTATCTTCGATGTCTGCCGTCATGTAAACGATCTCTTCGGAGATAATGCCTGTTTCTTTGTCTATGGGATGATACGGAGCTTCAATGAAGCCGTATTCGTTGATTCTTGCATGTGTGGAAAGATAAGAGATAAGACCGATGTTCGGACCTTCAGGTGTTTCTACGGGACACATACGGCCGTAGTGAGAATAGTGAACGTCTCGAACGTCGAAGCCTGCACGGTCACGGGTAAGACCGCCGGGACCGAGGGCGGAAAGTCTTCTCTTATGTGTTATCTCTGCAAGGGGGTTGGACTGGTCCATGAACTGAGAAAGGGGAGAGGAACCGAAGAATTCTCTGATAGCCGCAATTACGGGTCTTGAGTTGAGAAGCGACTGCGGAGTTGCTTCTGCTGCGTTCTGCATGTTCATTCTTTCTCTGATCGCTCTTTCCATTCTTGTAAAGCCGATACGGAGCTGGTTCTGGAGAAGCTCGCCTACGCAACGGATACGTCTGTTACCGAGATGGTCGATATCGTCTGTTGTACCGATACCGTAATACAAACAGAGAATGTAGTTGATGGACGAGAAGAGGTCTTCGTTGCAGATCGTGTTGGGTGTAAGCTCGCTTGCGCGTTCCTTACATGCTTCCATGATCTCTTTTTCTGTCTCGCAGGAATCAAGTATCTCGCAAAGTACGGAGAACTTGACCCATTCACGGATGCCGATATCCTCGGGATTGAAGGATACGAAATTCTTCATATCTACCATGCCGTTGGAGAATACACGGATCTCATGCTCGTCAATGTTGAGGTATACCTCGTAAACACCCTTCGCTTCAATCTCAAATGCCTTTTCTCTGGTGAGGGTTTCACCTGCATCGGCAAGGATCTCGCCTGTAAGGGGATCGGATACGGGTCTTGTGAGAACTTTACCCATGATACGGTGACCGAGGGCAAGCTTTTTGTTGTACTTGTAACGGCCTACTCTTGTAAGGTCGTATGTTCTCTCGTTGAAGAAGAGATTGTCAATGTGCGCAACAGCACCTTCTGTCGTTGCGGGTTCGCCCGGACGGAGCTTTTTGTAAAGCTCTACGAGAGCAGAGGAACGGTTTGTGGAAGTGTCTTTTTCAAGAGTCGAGAGGATTCTCGCATCCTCGCCGAATACTTCCTTGATCTGCTCGTCGGTCTCGATACCGAACGCTCTGATAAGGGTCGTGATGGGGAATTTCTTGCCTTTGTCTACGCGAACGTAAAGTACGTCGTTTGCATCGCTTTCGTATTCTACCCAGGGACCTCTGTTGGGCATGACCGTTCCGCTGAACAGTTTGTTGCCCGCTTTGTCCATCTCAAATGAGAAGTAGATACCGGGAGAACGAACGAGCTGGGAAACTACGACACGCTCGGCACCGTTGATAATAAAAGTTCCGGTGTCCGTCATGAGCGGAAAGTCTCCGAAGAAGATCTCAGTTTCTTTGATGTCGTTTGTCTGTGTGTTTGTCAGACGGCAGTTGATCTTCAGCGGTGCTGCATATGTTGCATCGCGTTCCTTGCATTCGCCGATGGAATATTTGGGAGTCTTCTCGAGAGTATGGCTTATATAGTCGAGAACGATCGTCCCTGTGTGGTCCTCAATGTGCGACGATTCCCTGAGAACAACTTTGATACCTTCGTCGACAAACCACTTGTAGCTGTTGAGCTGAATGTCGATAAGGTTGGGGATTTCCTGAACTTCTTTGATCTTTGCGAAGTTCACCCTGGTATTGTTACCGAACTGCTCATAATGGGCGCCGACTGCTTTCGGGTCAACCTTTTGGGTCATGCACTATCATCTCCGTTTAATATTTTGTAAATTTAAAAAAGCACTTGATTTTTTGTTTGATGTATGTTATAATAGCGTCTGTAAGGAAAAACGACATCTTTTTTGCTGTGAACAAAACCTTACGTTTCGTGATAAAAAACAATAAAACCGAAACTGGACGCAGTATAAAATTATACCATATATTTATAGATATGTCAAGTCGTAAATCCCCCCGAAAACCGTGATTTTAAAGTTTGGCGTTTTAAACGAACTTTTCACGGTTAAAAATCTGATTTTTGTATATTATTAACAATAGTGAGGTATAGACATGAAGAGAGCATTACTCAGCGTTTCCGATAAGACCGGAATCGTAGAATTCGCAAAAGAACTTACTTCTCTCGGCTTCGAGATCCTTTCCACCGGCGGTACGGCTACCGCTTTGCGCGATAACGGTATTGCGGTTACCAACGTAAGCGACGTTACCGGTTTTCCCGAATGTCTTGACGGTCGTGTAAAGACGCTTCATCCCATGATCCACGCAGGTATTCTCGCAATGAGAGACAATCCCGAGCATATGCAGCAGATCAAGGATCTCGGCGTTGAACCTATCGACATTATCGCGATCAATCTCTACCCCTTCAAAAAGACGATCCTCAAAGAAGGAACCACCTTTGAAGAAGCAGTCGAAAATATCGATATCGGCGGCCCGACAATGATCCGCGCGGCAGCAAAAAATCATCCCGACGTTGCTGTAATCGTTGACCCCGCAGACTATTCTTCCATTATCGATCAGCTCAAAAACGGCGGTATCAGCCTTATGGCTAAAAAAGAGCTTGCTCTTAAAGTTTTTGAACATACAGCAGCTTACGACGCTCTTATTGCCGACTATTTCAGAAAACAGCTTGACAAATCTCCTCTTCCCGACAGCCTTACCCTTACTTTCGAAAAGGTCCAGGGTATGCGTTACGGCGAAAACCCCCATCAGAGCGCAGCTTTCTACCGTCAGGTAGGTCACTACGATGGAACCCTCTCCGCCGCAGAACAGCTCTCCGGTAAAGAACTTTCCTACAACAATATCAACGACACAAACGGTGCTCTCGACCTTCTCAAAGAGTTTGAAGGCAAGACCGCAGTTGTTGCCGTTAAACACGCTAACCCCTGCGGCGTAGGCACTGCCGACAATATCCACGATGCTTACATGAACGCTTACAATGCTGACCCCGTTTCCATTTACGGCGGCATCGTTGCATGCAACGCACCCGTTGACGCTGCAACCGCAGAAGAAATGCATAAGATCTTCCTTGAGATCGTTATCGCTCCCGACTTCAGCGAAGAAGCTGTTAAGATCCTTTCCGCAAAGCCCAACCTCCGCATCCTCCGTTTGCCTCAGATCGCAAAGAGAAACACCCCCGACATGCTCGATATGAAGAAGGTCGCAGGCGGTCTTCTCGTTCAGGAACTCGACTGTTCTCTCTATGCAGGCGAGCTTAAATGCGTAACAGACAGAGCTCCCACCGAAGAGGAAATGAAAGCCCTTGACTTCGGCTGGACTGTTGTTAAACATACAAAATCCAATGCTATCGTTCTCTCCAAGGACAATATGACCGTCGGCGTAGGCCCCGGCCAGACAAACCGTATAACCGCTCTCGAACTCGCTATCAAGTACGCAGGCGACAAGGCAAAAGGCTCCGTTCTCGCATCCGATGCTTTCTTCCCGTTTGACGACTGTGTTGACGCCGCTCACAAAGCAGGCATCACCGCTATCATCCAGCCCGGCGGATCCATCAGAGACGAAGACTCCATCAAGAAATGCAACGAATACGGCATCGCAATGGTATTCACAGGTCAAAGACACTTTAAACATTAATCTATAAATGAGGTATCAATCATGAAAAAAACACTTGAAGAAAAATACGCAAACCCCGGTAAAGACATAACAACCGGTACCATCGTCGTTCTCGGCGTAGGCTTTTTCCTTATGATCCTTATGATCTATTTCTCCGTAAGAATGAGCAGCCCCGTATTCATTGCCATCGGTGTCGCTCTTCTCGCTTTCTGCGTTCTTATCGTTAACAAGAACCTCAGAGAATGGATCCACGGTATCCGTCGTACTCAGCTTATCAAGAGCGGTAAGCTCAAGCTCCAGCCCAAAAAGTCCTACAACCGCGAACACAGATTCGATGAAGAATAATTTTTAATTAAGAATCTTTTAACAACATTGCCCGATCGGGATCTTTCCGTTTTTGTTTCAGAGTTTGCGTAAACAAGCTCTATGTAACTCAAATGTAAAGAATTTCCCGATCGAGCCGCGGAGGACACGCGATCGCGGAAAAAAGCCGAAAGGCTTTTTCTGAGGAAAGTCCGAGCTCCAACGGGAAAGAATAACGGATAACGTCCGCCGAGGGCAACCTCCGGGACAGTGCAACAGAAAATAACGTCGGGCTTCTGCCCGTCACGGTGAAAAGGTGAGGTAAGAGCTCACCGGGGGGTCGGTAACGGCACCCGTCAGTGTAAACCCTATTCGGAGCAATTCCGCATAAAAGACAGAAAGCCCAGAGCTTTCAGCGCCCCCGTCGCGTCTTAAAGGAAGCTGGAGACACGGAGCAATTCGTGTTCGAGATAGATGATACGCGTAGATACAAAACTCGGCTTATTATCCTCCGCTTTTTGTTGTTTATTTAAAATAAAGATTCTTGATGCGGACGTCGGAAAAGCTGATGTCCGCTTTTGCTTTATTATTTACGAAAGGAATCCTTTGTCTTCGGCAAAGGTAACTGATTTATATGAGAAGAAAGACCAAGATCGTCTGCACGCTCGGTCCCGCAAGCTCCGATGAAAAGACAATACGAGAGCTTATTCTTGCGGGTATGGACGTTGCGCGCTTTAACTTTTCTCACGGCGCCCATGCAGACCACCTCGAAAAATTCCTTACTCTTAAAAAGGTCCGCGAAGAACTCGGTCTTTTCGTAGCGGCAATGCTCGACACCAAAGGTCCCGAGATCCGTCTCGGTAAATTCGCCGAAGGCTCTGTCGAGCTTAAACCCGACGGCATTTTTACTCTTACCACCGAGGATGTCATCGGCACCGAAAAGATAGCTTCAATCACTTATAAAAATCTTCCGCAGGACGTCGTTCCCGGAAATGTTATCCTTATTGACGACGGCTTAATTGAGCTTAACGTCATTGAGGTCAAAGGTACAGATATCATCTGCCGTATCGTGAACGGAGGAAAGGTTTCGACAAGCAAAGGCATAAACGTGCCGAACGTTGATCTCTCCATGCCGTACCTCAGCGACAGAGACCGCGCCGATATCGCTTTTGCAGTTGAACACGGCTTCGATTTTATCGCCGCATCGTTCGTACGCTCCGCTTCCGACGTTTTTCAGGTACGCAGACTTCTTTCCGAGCTTGGCTGCAATACCATTAACATCATCTCAAAGATCGAAAATCGCAGCGGTGTTGAAAACATCGACGAGATCATTGCCGCATCCGACGGTATTATGGTCGCGCGCGGCGACATGGGCGTTGAGATCCCGTTCGAAGAAGTTCCCGGCATTCAGAAGCTTATCATCGAAAAAGTTTACAATGCGGGAAAACAGGTCATTACCGCAACTCAGATGCTCGAATCCATGATCAAAAACCCCCGTCCCACAAGAGCCGAGGCAACAGACGTTGCCAATGCTATTTACGACGGAACAAGCGCCATCATGCTTTCGGGCGAGACAGCGGCGGGCCTCTACCCTGTTGAAGCCGTTAAAACAATGGCTAAGATCGCTTACCGCACCGAGAAAAATATCAATTACGAAAAACTCTTCCGTCAACGTGAAAATACCGTTACTCCCGATATTACTAACGCTATCTCTCACGCTGCCGTTACAACGGCTCACGACCTCGGCGCTTCTGCCGTCATAACCGTTTCCAAATCGGGCAAAACAGTCCGAATGATCTCAAAATACAGACCTAAATGCGGTATCATCGGCTACAGTACTTACGAACATGTTTGCCGTCAGCTCAATCTTTCCTGGGGCGTTACACCGCTTCTTCTCGAAGAAGAAAAAAGCACCGACGATCTTTTCGATCACGCAGTCGATAAAGCTGTTGACGAAGGTCTCGTAAAGCAGGGTGAGCTCGTCGTTATCACCGCAGGTATCCCCCTCGGCGTTTCGGGTACGACAAACCTCATGCGTGTTCATGTCGCAGGTCATATCCTCGTTTCGGGCGAAGGCCTCAATGAGAAAAAGTCGGTCGCTCCTCTCTGTGTCTGCAAAGATATCGAACAGGTCAAGGAGAAATTTACCCCCGGCGACATCATCGTTGTTCCCGGAACATCAAACGAGATCATTCAGTATCTCAAAACAGCCGCAGGCATAATAACCGAGGAAGCAGGCGAAACATCTCACGCCGCAATCGTCGGTCTGTCCCTCGATATCCCCGTTATTATCGGCGCTGTCAACGCAACAAAAATACTCCACCACGGCGCTGTCGTAACGCTCGACTCCGCTAAAGGTGCGGTTTATACAAACTGATCCGAAATCGAATTATCTGTCGAAAAAGAGCGAGAAATATCAACGTTTCCCGCTCTTTTCCATTTTACACCGATTTTTCCTAAAATTACGTTTTATGCGTTGATTTTTTGTCACGTTTTTTTGCGGAAATAAGAGTATGATATAATATCATAATTTTATTTGAAAGGGAAAAATATGCTTCGTCTCAAAAACATAAAAAAAGACTACTCGGTCGGTGATACCGCCGTTCATGCCTTAAAGGGCGTTTCTCTCGACTTCAGAGAAAGCGAATTCGTGTCCATTCTCGGTCCCTCAGGCTGCGGTAAGACGACCATGCTCAATATTATCGGCGGTCTCGATCAGTACTCCGACGGTGACCTCGTGATCGACGGCGTTTCCACAAAAAATTATAACGACAGAGACTGGGACACCTACAGAAACCACTCTATCGGTTTTGTTTTCCAAAGCTATAACCTCATTCCTCATCAGTCCGTTCTTCAGAACGTAGAGCTTGCCCTCACTCTTTCGGGTGTTTCCAAATCGGAACGCCGTGAACGCGCAAAGAAAGCTCTCGAAGAGGTCGGTCTCGGCGATCAGCTCAAAAAACGCCCCAGCGAAATGTCCGGCGGTCAGATGCAGCGAGTTGCAATAGCCCGTGCGCTTGTAAATAACCCCGAGATCATCCTTGCAGACGAACCCACAGGCGCTCTTGACTCCGAAACAAGCGTTCAGGTCATGCAGATCCTTAAAAAAGTCTCCGAAAATCGCCTCGTTGTTATGGTAACACACAACGGCGAGCTTGCCGAGGAATATTCCACCCGTATAGTACGTATGCTCGACGGTAATGTAATCGGCGACACAAATCCTCTTTCCAAAGAAGAGATCTCCGCTTTTGAGAAAGCCGACAGCGAAAAACAGGCTGCACGTAAAAAGACCAAAAAGCCCTCGATGTCGTTTTTTACATCCTTCGGCCTCTCCCTTAAAAACCTTTTCACCAAAAAAGGAAGAACTATCCTCACTTCTTTCGCAGGCTCTATCGGTATTATCGGTATCGCTCTTATCTTTGCCGTTTCTCACGGTATGACGACTTATATCGACACCGTTCAGGAAGAAACGCTCTCCTCTTACCCCCTCACCATTGAAGCCACAAGCGTTGATATCGGAAGTCTTATGCAGACATTCATGGGCGCTGTTACCGATGAAGCAAAACAGCACGAAAAAGATGCGGTCTATTCGAAATCCGTCATGTTCGATATGATAAATGCACTCAATAATATCGAAACAACCGAAAATGACCTCAAAGCCTTCCGTGAATATATCGAAAGAGAACGTTCCGACAAAGACGGAAAGCTTGCCGATGCTTTAAGCGGCGTTCAGTACACTTATAACACCGATCTTATTGTTTATACAAAAAATCTTGACGGCGATATCGTTGTTTCCGATACCGAAAAGCTTCTCTCCGAGGCTATCGCAGAAAACTTCGGTATGAATATGATGTCAATGCAGGATATGAGCAGCTCTATGGTTGCAGGCAATGAATCCATGTCAATGCTCTCTTCCATGAGCCAGGCAAACAGCGGCATCAAACTCTGGCAGGAAATGCTTCCCGGTGATAACGGAAGTCTTGTCAACCCCATTCTCGAAAATCAGTACGAGCTTGTTTACGGCTCCTGGCCCGATGAATACGATGAGATCGTTATCGTTCTCGACAGAAACAATGAGATCGACGACCTTACCCTTTTCGCCCTCGGCCTTAAATCCGAAGAAGAAATGAGCGAGATATTCGACGCTGTCGAAAAAGGAACGTATATCGACACTTCTCTTCAGAGCTGGTCTTACGAAGAGCTCTGCGAAAAAGAATATAAGGTCGTTTTAAGCTCCGACTGTTATACCTATGACGAAAATACAGGTCTTTACGTTGACCTCCGAGACACAGACGCAGGCACACGTTACCTCTTTGACAACGGTCTTTCTCTCCGTGTTTCAGGTATCATCCGTCCCAATGAAACAGCTTCCTCCGCTATGCTCACCGGTTCTCTTGCTTATACAAGCAAGCTTACCGAGTATATCGTTGAAAAAGCGCATGAATCCGAAGTCGTTAAAGCTCAGATAGATTCTCCCGAAACCGATATTTTCACAGGTCTTCCTTTCCATGAAAATACAGGCAGAATGACTGACGCTGAAAAAGAAGAATCCTTCAGAAACTATATTGCGGCTCTCGACACCGAAGGCAAAGCCAATGCATACGTTGAGATAATGAGCATTCCCACCGAGGAACAGCTTGAAGGCGCCGTTACTCAGGCAATGAACGGAATGACACGTGAAAAGATCGAGGAAACTCTTATCGCCGCAATGTCTTCTCAGATGAGCATGAATTCTTCCGAAATAGAAAATTATCTTACTGCGATGAGCGATGAAGATATTTTCGCTATCTTTGAACAGATGGTGCGTGAACAGGTCAAGATCCAGATCTCCGAGGCTGTCGTTGCTCAGCTTTCCGCTATGACTCCCGAACAGCTCGCAGGCGCTCTCGATATGTCTGCTCCCGGATATACCACCGAGCAGTGTGCCGTTTACCATGACGAAGTCCTCGTCTTCTCTTCATCCTCTTATGACGCAAACCTCATCAAGCTCGGCTGTGTTTACCTCGATGACCCCATGACCGTAAATCTCTTCGCTTCGAGCTTCGAAAATAAAGACGTTATCGAAGAAGTTATCGCAGAATATAATGAAACGGTTGACGACCTTTCTCAGATCCGTTACGTTGACTATATCGGAATCATGATGTCGTCCATTACAACCATCATCAATGCAATAACATACGTCCTCATCGCATTCGTTGCCATCTCCCTCGTCGTTTCTTCCATCATGATCGGCGTTATCACTCTTATCTCCGTTCAGGAAAGAACAAAAGAGATCGGTATTCTCCGTGCTATCGGTGCATCGAAAAAGGACGTTTCGGGTATGTTTAACGCAGAAACCGTTATCATCGGCTTTACATCCGGTCTTTTAGGCGTCGTTGTAACTTATCTCTTAACATTCCCCATCAACTTTATCATCAATACCCTCACAGGTATCAGCAATCTCGATGCGATCTTCCCCCTGCCCGTAGCTCTCATCCTTATCGGCATCAGCGTTATTCTTACGCTCATTGCAGGCATTATCCCCTCTGCGAGCGCCGCAAAGAAAGATCCCGTCGTTGCACTCAGAACAGAATAAACAGCTTTTCATCAATAAAAAAGAGAGAACATTTCGGCACAAGTCCGTCAAAAACGGACTTGTTCATTACCGGGATGTTCTCTTTTTTGTTATACGGTTATTTTCTTAAGATCGCAATACCGCCGCTCGGAATTTCAATAGGTGTTATTCCTTCCAAAAAGCGCATAGTCTGACTGACCTCGTGGCCCCTGCAGTCTTTTATCAGAACATCATAGACACCTTTCAGCTCAACAAGCACACGGTCGCCGCTGCAGCCGTTGGCAATGTAGATCGTATCGACATCGTCGGGATGTACGCACTTATCGATAGCATAAACACCCACAGCGCATTTGTTATCAAGGGTGGACTTTGCCCATGTGTACATCAGATGCGGTTCAAAGGCTTCAAGCTTGCCCTCAAGAAGCAGTTCTTTATGCTCTTTGAGAAAATTCAGCCAGAACACCGACATTTCTGCCAATTCGGGAGTCATTTCTTCCATTCTTCCCGAATACTGAAGTACGCCGAACATACAGCTTATGATCTGAATGGCGTTGTTTTCCACCTTTTCGTAAGGACACATCATCAGCATATCCGAATGTACCGCCTGGTTACCCATCAGCATTCTAAGATCAATGATCGATGCTCTGTTTCTCAGATAGTTTCCTGCGCAGTCACCGACTCTGAACATATTACCGAATCTTCTCATATGCGGACCGATATAGCTCTGTCTGAACTCAATGAGAATATCGGGCTTGATCTGCAGCAGTGCGTCAACTATTTCTGTCATGCACACATCCACCGCATCCTGCAATGCAGGAATATCCATTTTTTCGTTGTACGGCGCATTTGCGTGGCTGTCGCTCCATGTATCAACAAAGTCAAGCTTGAATCCGTCAAGATTCCATTCCGTCAGAGCCTTTTTATATGTGTTGACCATGAATTCTCTTGCTTCTTTATATCGTGGGTCGAGAATAGCCGCAAGCAGTCCGGGTTCGTCCCTAAGAAGCATATCTTTGAAATGCTCAAAATGCTCGCTTTCATGCCCGATCAGCGGAACGGCGTACCATAAAATATACTTCATTCCCCTTTCCTGAACACGCTTTACATGCGCCGCCATATCGGTGATCTTCGAGGATGCGGGAATCCAATCGCCGCAATGTGAATATCCGTGGACAAGCTCGTCCGCCTGCCAGCCGTCGTCAATGATGCAGATGTCAAAGCCGAGATCTTTTGCCCAACGGCACTTTTCTTCCACCGTCTTTTCGTCAACTTGCTTATGGTATGAGTACCAGAAAGAATAAAGAGGGTCCTTTGCCGTGGAAGGTACCTGCAGAGGCTTCATTTCCCATTCGTTTTCCCACCATGAAGCCACCGCTTCGACAGCTTTCATCATCGTTACGGGGCGTTTGTCCACTCTTAATGTTATTTTTGTGGAGTATTCGTTTGTATACTGCTTCGTTCCGAAAGAAAAAAACATGTCCAGATTGCCGAACTGGTCATTGATACTGTTCTTCATATGCATCAGCTTTTTACACTCGGACAAAGCCCAGCAGTAGCTGTTTGTTCCGTTGCCGTCAAAATAAACGGTTATCGGGCAGTTGTTTGAGATCATTGACGAGAATCTGTCATCCCAGTGAGGACTGAGACATCTGCTGATATAGCATCTCGAATCCCATTTATACATGATGCCGCTTCGAATTTCGGACCAGGAAACATTAAACGCCCCATTTTCTGCGGCAATTTCTTTCGTCCAGCTGAATGAAAATTCGTATTCGGCAACAGAATCCTGATCTTTTGTCTTTAACAACGTACATCCTGCGCCCTCAGGCATTGTGACCGTAAATATATCAAATTTTATTTCCATAGCATAACTCCTTTAAAATCAAGTAATTCTGCAACAGGCACGGCAGTTTGAGCCGCCATGCCTGTATTTTTTTTATTCAAATCGTATCAATGCTACGCTGATGGGAGCAAGGACTGTTTCGCTTGAATCCTTGTCGAATTTAACCTCAAGAGCCTCTTCTTCAAAGTCGGAGATGGGCATAAGTGTCTTTCCCGCAAATAATTTTGCTTCAACTTTCTTCCCGCCGAAATTGAAGCTGATCTTCTTTTCGTTATCGCAGGAAGAGTTGATCGCCGTAACGGTCGTAATGCCGTCTTTTTTCGTTACCGTAACATAATCGTCGGAGTAAAGGAGCGTACCGCCTTTATGTACATTCATGAGCTTTAACATCTTGCCTGTAGCCGTGATCTCAATATTGTGCGGATTTACCTTGATCGAGCCCTCGTTTACCATTTCAAAATGACATGCGATTCCGATATTGCTTATCGGCGCTTCACCGATTATCATGTTCATCATCATTGCCGCATGCATACCGTCGGTGACGGTGGATTTTCTGTACCATGCATACCACAGATTCCATTCGTCAAACGAAATGCTTATATCGTTGTTTCCGAGGTATTTACGCATAAGTCTGAGATTTCGGCGTGTGTTTACGGGACCGCTGAGCGCATTGTAATAGCCCTCTTTGAGCTTTGAAAGATCTCGGTAGTTCGGCTGCGGAGAATATGTATGGAATGAAACGAACGGAACGATATCTTTAAGCGGTGTTGCGGAATAATCTACCCAGTCTTTGTTCGGGTGAGGTCCGGAGGAGCAAAGAGTCAGATTCGGGCAGACTTTAAGCATCTTTTCAGCGCTCTTTCTTACGAGGTGAGCATAGCCTGCAGGTGTGTTGTCACCTTCCATATGTCCGTAGCCTGCTTCGTTGCCGAGAGACCAGAGATTAACATTGTACGGCCCTTTGTAGCCTCTTTCGATCCTGAGCTTGCCGTATTCGGTCGTTTCGTCGCCGTTACAGTATTCAACCCATGCGGCATTTTCTTCGGGAGTACACCATGTCTGGTTTATTGTGATGAACGGTTCTGCTCCGATATAGTGGCAGAGCGCAACGAAATCGTCGGTGTTTATCTCGTGGAAATCGTAGCCGTGGGAATGGGGCTGTGTTTCAAGCATGAGGTAAGATTGGAAAGGCGCACGTTCGTCAACGGGAAGAAGACCGTCCATCCAGTTGTATTCGCCTGCAAAGTTGCCGCCGGGCCAACGTAAAACGCCGACACCGATCTCTTTGAGCGCTTCAACAACGTCTTTTCTCATTCCGTGGAAGTTTTCTTTGTTCATCATTGAAACAGCTCCGACCTCTATGAGAACCTGCTGTTTGTATACGATCCTGAGATCCGCATCCTTATCGCTTTCCGTCGGCGCAAAAACCGCTTCGTAACGGTTCCATGCTTCGCCCGCTTTTATTGATATAACGGTAGATGCGTATGTTTTGGTGTTATATCTGTCTGTAAGGCTTACGGTTATTTCAACATCTTCGAGACATCTTGCAACGATCGCAAAATCGTAAACCTCGTCTTTTGAAATATCTATCTCGTGCTGTCCGAATCCGCCTTCAAGCTCCGGATCGCAGCACATGACCTGCTGAGCAAAGCATTCAAGATCTCTGCGCATATGATAATGGTCGGGGTAGTGATGGGTGTATGATGCGCCCAGAGTCGCAAACGTCTTTTCACCGATAAGATACCAGTCAAGAGCAACTCCTTCCATAGCGGACGGCTTACCGATAAATTTTCTGTTTTTCAACATCTGAGCCGAAAGGCCGTTAAATATGCTTGAACGTGTGTGTTCAAGGTTGCTGCCGTAAAGCAGGGGAGAAACGATGCCCATATTCTTTTCGGGATCGATTACGATCTCGCAGTCGCCTTCGGGAGTCTGTTCACATACAATATCTTCGGCTTTCTTTTCATATCCGTCAATAAGCGTCGCAATGGATATATCAAGAGCCATTGCAACCTTGTTCATCATCGGAACTTCAGGGCATTTTTCACCGTTTTCCCATGCGTTGATGTCTTTTTCATCAACACCGACTTTTTTCGCAAGATCTTGCTGTGTATATTTAAGAGCATTTCTTTTTGCGGCGATAAATCCGCCGATTTTTATCATATCCATAATTATTCATGCCTTTCTTTTACGTTTTGGGGTATTCGCGTGGCTTTTCTTTGTTTTAGTATAACATTTTGCGGTAGAATTGTCAATATTAATTTACTTATAAGCAAAGAGGTTTTTATCGAAAAATATTTTTTGACATTACGTATGAATTCTAACATAATCATTAGTGATATTCCGTCTTCGACGGAGTGATATATTTTGCTGCAAAAAGTGACATTATATTCGCCCATTAACTGCCGAAGGCAATATCACTTGCGAAGCAAATATCACGCACCAAATGTGCATATCACTCGCCGTAAGGCGAATATAGCTGAAAACGACAAGTTTCAAAAGAAACTTGTCGTTTTCTGGTGCCGGGAGCGGGGGTCGAACCCGCACGGTATCGCTACCATCGGATTTTGAGTCCGACACGTCTGCCAATTCCATCATTCCGGCGTTATTTTTTTGCTTAACTATTATATCATAATCTGCACGGAAAATCAAGAGATGTTTGTGAATAAATTCGGAAAAATAATCTTTTCTCTGCCCATGTGTTAACATTCCGATCCTTTTTTCATATTATAAAGTATCTTTATTTTTAGGAGAATATTATGGTTTTATTAAAACGCGGCTCAAAAGGTCCGCAGGTCGAACTTCTTCAAAGCATTCTGAACCGTCTCGGTTATAATTCGGGCAATGTTGACGGAATCTTCGGAATCAGAACGGAAAATGCGGTCAGACGTTTCCAGAATGCCGTCGGTATTTCAGTTGACGGTATTGTCGGCGATAATACGTGGAATGCCCTCTCGCCTTATATCGACGGCTATGCCGTTCACACCGCTGTCCTCGGCGACACTTTCTGGCTGCTCGCAAAAAAATACGGAACAACCGTCTCTGCAATAACGACTGCAAACCCCGATATCGATCCGCAGAATATTTCCGTCGGCAGTAAAATAATTGTTCCGCTTAACATAAACGTCGTGCCGACAGATGTTTCTTACGGCTACGAGCTTCTCGTCCGCAATATAAATGCGCTGAAAATGCGCTATCCCTTTATTGTAACGGACAATGCAGGCAAAAGCGTTATGGGTAAGAATATCCCGTATGTTAAACTCGGAAACGGCAAAAATGAAGTCTTTTACAACGCTTCTCATCATGCAAATGAGTGGATAACGTCTGTTCTGCTTATGCGTTTTATCGAAAATTTCTGCAAAAGCTACGCAGAAAGATCAAATATTGCCGACCGCTCCGCCGTTGAGATATTCAATACGTCTACCATATATATAATACCCATGGTCAATCCCGATGGCGTCGATCTCGTAACGGGATATCTTTCCGAAAACACAGAGGAATTCCGTTCGGCAAAAGCCATAGCCGCAAAATATCCCGATATCCCGTTCCCGTCGGGCTGGAAAGCAAATATAAGGGGCGTTGATCTTAATCTGAATTATCCTGCCGAATGGGATGAAGCAAAAAAAATCAAATCAGATCTCGGTTTTACATCTCCCGCACCCCGTGATTTTGTCGGCGAACGTCCGTTCTCCGAGCCGGAAACGCAAATGACAGGCAGGTTTACAAAGGAGCACTCCTTTTCGTTAACGCTTTCTTATCATACGCAGGGCGAATTGATCTTTTGGAAATTCCTTAATTATTATGTTCCGAACGCCTATGAGATCGCCCTCGATTTTGCTGAGGTTTCGGGCTACAGCGCTTCTTTAACACCTTACGAATCGGGCTATGCCGGCTATAAGGATTGGTTTATTCAGGATTTCCGCCGCCCCGGCTATACTGTCGAGGCAGGCCTCGGCGTAAATCCCCTGCCCATCTCTCAGTTTTCCGATATCTACAGAGATAATGTCGGCATCCTTGCCCATGCCGCAACGGTAACCGCATAATTTAAAACAGCTATGGACTGATCCATAGCTGTTTTGTCTACTATTATATATAATTACACGCTGAACAGCAGATCTCCGTATGTCGGGAACGGCCAGTAGTCTCTGCCGATAAGAAGTTCGGCTTCGTCTGCTGATTCACGAAGGCTCTGCATTACAGGCAGGACATTGTTCTTGTAATAGAAAGACAATTCTCTGTCTTCAACGATATCCTTAGAGTCGTTTACCGATGTCTCAAGCTGCTCGGTCTTGTCGTATATGTTCGAACAAAGCTCTGAAAGACGTTTGAGAATGCTTGATTCGGGTTCTGACATTATCTCAAGCTCTTTTTTTGTTTTAACAAGCTCTGCAAGACGTCTCTGATATTTTATGATCGCAGGTATAATGTCTTTTTTCGCCATATCGATCATCGTCAATGCTTCAATAGACAGAGTTTTACTGTAAACATCATAAAGAATGTCTCGACGGGAATAGATCTCTTCTTTTGTGAAGATTTTGTGCTTTGTGAACAGTGCGATGTTCTTCTCGTCAACGTATCTTTCAAGGGCTTCGGGTGTCGTTTTGAGATTGAGAAGTCCTCGTCTTTCCGCTTCCTCTACCCATGCGTTATCGTAACCGTTTCCGTTGAAGATTATACGTTTATGGTCGTGGATAGTCTTTCTGATAAGAGTGTTGAGCTCGGATTTGAAATCAGCCGCATTTTCGAGAATATCTGCAAACTGTTCAAGCTCTTCCGCAACGATGGTGTTGAGGATTATGTTCGGACCGGAAATGGAAAGAGATGAACCGAGCATACGGAATTCAAACTTGTTTCCTGTAAAGGCAAAGGGTGATGTTCTGTTTCTGTCGGTCGTGTCTTTCGGGAAATGGGGAAGAACATGAACGCCGATCTCCATTTCGGATTTTTCCTTGTTGTCATACTCGCTTCCGCTGTCGATCGCTTCGAGGATCTCCGTAAGCTCATCTCCGAGGAATATCGAGATGATCGCAGGGGGCGCTTCGCCGCCGCCGAGACGGTGGTCGTTGCCTGCCGATGCGATGGAAAGACGGAGAAGATCCTGATAATCGTCAACAGCCTTGATAACAGCGCAAAGGAAAAGCAAAAACTGTGCGTTTTCGTAAGGCGATTTGCCGGGTTCGAGAAGATTTGTTCCGGTGTTCGTTGCCAATGCCCAGTTGTTGTGCTTACCGCTTCCGTTTACGCCGGCAAACGGTTTTTCGTGAAGAAGACAGGTCATGCCGTGTCTTTCCGCAACGTTCTTGAGCATCTGCATCGTCAGCTGGTTATGGTCAGTCGCAATATTCGTATTGGAGAATATCGGAGCGATCTCGTGCTGAGCAGGGGCTGATTCGTTATGTTCTGTTTTAGCAAGAACACCGAGCTTCCAAAGCTCTTCGTCAAGCTCTTTCATGAAATTCGATACTCTCGGACGGATCGCACCGAAATAATGGTCGTGCATTTCCTGACCTTTCGGCGGTTTTGCACCGAAAAGCGTACGTCCTGTTATAACAAGGTCTTCTCTCTTATTGAAAAGTTCTTTGTCAACAAGGAAATATTCCTGCTCTGCGCCTACGGTCGTTATAACTCTCTTTGCGGTAGTATTGCCGAAAAGACGGAGAATTCTCAACGCCTGTTCGTTAATGCATTCCATGGAGCGGAGCAGCGGCGTCTTTTTATCGAGAGAATGTCCGCCGTAAGAATAGAATACCGTCGGGATACAAAGCGTTCTGTCTTTAATAAACGCATATGAAGTCGGGTCCCAAGCCGTGTATCCTCTTGCTTCAAACGTTGCACGAAGACCGCCCGATGGGAATGAAGATGCATCGGGTTCACCCTTGATAAGCTCTTTGCCTGAAAATTCCATGATTACGGAACCGTCTCCGATAGGGGAGATGAAGCTGTCGTGCTTTTCGGCTGTAACACCCGTCATGGGCTGGAACCAATGCGTAAAATGCGTTGCGCCTTTCGATACTGCCCAGTCCTTCATTGCGTTTGCTACTATGTTCGCAACCGTCAGATCGAGACTCTTGCCTACTTCTATAGTCTTTTTTAATGCTTTGTACGTGTCATGGGGAAGACGTTCCTTCATAACACTGTCGTTAAATACAAGCGAACCGAAAATTTCAGAAACACTCATTGTTTTTTATATCCTCTTTTTCGTTAAGATCAAATTTATTTTTCCGAAAGCTTTTTGTTTACGGCATCCCTTAATCCGAGAAGCCATTTGTCATCGTGCGGATAACTGTCGAAATGTATTTCTTCCGCAAGCCCCTTGTCTATCAGCTCGAGAACTTTCTCTCTGCCTATCTTACGTTCAAGCGCAGTCAACGCTCTCAGGTCCTGGATCGCGTCGTAAAAAACTTCAAGACGAAGCGAACATATTGCTTCACCGTTTTCTCCGGGATATACAACGAACGCATCGCCCGACGGATAACTCTCTCTCGCATCCGTAACGGAATACGGATCGATCTTTTCAAGGGAATACTGAGAGTTCCAGAAATTGTACCCCCAATGCAAAAAGCCTTTTATGTTGAATTTATATAACTGTATGCCCAATATCCTGTTTCGAAGAGACGGCATTGCCATAAATCTGTTGGCGGTCTTTTTATATTGTCCGCAACAGTAATAGCACCACAGCCCAGGCACGTTATTGTCTAAAAACGGCTTTACGTGATTCGTTGCAACAACAGGCGTGCGAACAGCTCCCGTTGCGTAAAATTCGTAAGACGAAAGCGCATCCATCACATTGAAATCATCGCCGATGTTTCGGTTTAACAGCTCCGCCGCTTTCTTGTATCTCGGCAGATGATCTCCCCACGGCTCGTCGGAAATGTGAAAATATACCCGATCACTCATCTTCTCTTCTTTGAAGTATCCGACAAGCACAGGATATAACTGCGAAAGGAAATTAACGTATTCCTCGCCGTACGCATCGGTCTCCCAACCGAAGATACGCTTGTATTCTCCGTTCTCCGTCGCCATTATCTTCGGAGCGTTCGTTGCTCCCCATTGAGTGTACATGGGCGCAAGCTCAAAGTATTTTATGCCGTTTTCTTCGGCTGTCGCTATCCATTTTTTCAGCTTTTTGAGGTCGAACGTGTATTTGTCTCCGTTTTTTTCAACATCAACGAGCTGAACGGTCGTTCTCTCGCCGCCGACCGCCGTGTCGAGCGCAGGCGTGAATATCGGGGTCAGGATCATGTTCATGCCGTGATCCGCAGCCGTTTTCATGAACTTTCCGATGATCTTCCAATGCTCGTCGGAAAAAGTCGGAACATTGTATCTGTCGCAAAGACAGTCTGTGTGGAACCAGTTCGTGTATATAAGCTCCTGCTCGGCAAGCTCAGCGTCCAAAACGTGAAGCCTGAATACCGTTTCGCAAAGTACCTCTTCTCCAACACGAAGTCTGATCTTTATATGATGCATCGCAGGCATCGCTCCGCTTGTGTCGGCTGTTATCCAAAGAACAGATACTTTATTCCCCGTTACCGCAAAACCGTTCGGGGAAACAGGCTCTAGAACATCGGGAAAAAGTCCCGGTCTGTCGGATATAACATAGTCGTCGTGGTCGTCGTAACACGGCATCATCGACGGAACGTACGCCACGGCTCTTGCCGTAACATTTTCGATCGTTGAGGCTATGTCAACACTTGCTTTGTATCTTCCCGTTTCGGGGAGAGTGTACGCTATCTGATAATTGAATTTTTCGTTTTTTGTCGCCGTTGCTTCAACGTACTCCGTCAAAGAGTCGAACGCTGTGTCGGGCATTACTTTTTCAAGAGACGATATGCTTTTTGATAAGATTTTCATTGCTCATACCCTCTTTCTGTATATGTTTACAACAAATTCCGCAGGCGTCGTTGCCGTCTGTCTTTTCATAACATTCTCAAGACGGTCTTTCGGGGTCCTGTAAAAATACGGGGTCATTGTTAATAGATCGACAAGTGCCGAATTGTTAAGATAAATATCTTTTTTTATCTTTTTTGAGGAAACAAGCTCGAATATTTCGGAAACTCCCGGTTCTTCATCGTTTTCCCTCGTTTTTTCGTATAAAAGCTCTTTTATTCCCATGAGATGATCTTTCCCCGGAAAAACATGTACAAAAATACCGTCATCTTTGAGTATCCTTGAAAATTCGGCATCGCACACGGGAGCAAAAATATGCGTTAATATATCGACAGACTTGTCCGCAAACGGTATCGAGGAGATGTTTGCCGCAAAAAATACCGCTCCGTCAGCGTCTCTTGCCGCGTATCGGACAGCCCTTTTCGAAAGATCAAAACCGTACAGATCGGCTTTGGGGAATGCTTTTGCAAGCTCGTTTGTAAAATATCCTTCGCCGCAACATGCGTCAAGCACGGTTGCACCTTTCTTTATGTACGTTGAAAGCTCTTCTTTGAGCGCTTCGCAAAGATGCCCGTAATAACCGCCGCCGAGAAAATTCTTTCTTGCGCTTACCATCTTCGGATCGTCTCCCGATGTCGGGGAACCGTTGAGAATAAGGTTAACACTGCCCTCTTTCGCTCGGTCAAAGCTGTGATTTTTCGGACATACGGCAGTCTTTTCCGTAAATATCAGCGTTTCGCCGCAAACAGGACAAATTACAGCATTTTTCATTATCTTCGCCCCAATTTTTTCAGTTCACGAACATCAACATCCGCAAAAACAGGTGTCAGAAATTCGTTGAGCAATCTCGAAACGATTCTCTCGTGGTATTCGCCCGAAAGCTCTGCAGGGCGGAAATTTGTGCTGATTATCATCGGTTTCTGACTGTTGAGACGTGAGTTTACAACATTATAAATGACCGATTCCGAAAACTGTGTGCGGAATTCGGAGCCGAGATCGTCGATTATCAAAAGATCCGCATCGTAAAAACGGCGTGTTTCCGATGCCTTATCGCCTTTCCCGAATTTTTCCGCTTCAAATTCCGAGATCATGTCCTGCGCCGCAACGTAGCAGACGTAATTTCCCGCTTCAGCCAACGCAATTCCTATCGCACATGAAATATATGTTTTTCCCGAACCGCTCCGTCCCATAAAAAGCAGATTTTCTTTGTTCGTTTTGAAGTTTTTTACATACTTTTTCGCATATCCCAGCGTAAGCTCCATTTTTTCACGGTCGATCGGGTCCGAATAATACGAAAGATCAAAGTTCGCAAACGTCTTTTCTCTGTATGCGGCGGAAAGATTGGAGTTTTCAAGCATTTGTTTCGAAAGCTCTCTTTTGAAACATTCGCATGTCCCCTCATCCGTATATCCTACATCTTTACATTTTTCGCAGTAAAAACGTCGTTCATGGGCGTTTTGCGGCAAGCCCGAATGCGTTAAGATATCCGAACGCTCCGCCTGAAGAGCAAGACTTTTATTTCTGAATTTGTTGAACGCTTCTTCGCTTTTGTTTCCGCTGAATGCAAATGCGGCAAATTCCGAGATGTTTGCCTTCAGCTCATCTTCTATCTCTCTGAGCCGAGGTATCTGTTTGTATAATTTCTCAACTCGCTGTGCTTCTTCATCTCTGTTCTTTGCTATCTTTTCTTTTAACGCCGCATCCGCTTTCGCAAAACAGTCGCTCCTATTCATCGTCCTCGCTCACCGCCTTTTTCATTATCTCCCATGTCTTGTCCACGGTCTTTTCTGCATCGGGCGCTGCCGTGGGCTCGTATTTCTTTGCCTTGGTCGGCTTCTTTGCCGCAGGCTTCATCGCGGCTGCATCTTCGGGCGTATTTATACCCGCCGCCTTCCATGAGTTGAGTATTTTGTCTATATATTGATATTTGTATGAGCCGATGCTCTTTATCATCGCTTCGTATGCCGCAGATATCATCTCGTCGCCGTAACCGAGCTCCGTTCTCCATGATATGAAAACTTTCTTCTCTTCTTCTCCGAGTGCTCTGTTCGCAACGCCCAGAAGCCTTGCTGTCCTTGCGGCAGATTCCGCTTTTTCTTTCTCTTTTTTTATGAATTCTTCTGCCTTCTCAAATGTGTCTATGCCGCTGTCTGCCCATGATATTGCAACCTTTTCGATCATTCTCATCGACTTTTTGCCCGATTCCGAGCAGTACTGCAAAAGCAAAGCCGCAACTTCGGGCGGAAGCCCTATCCAGTCAACAAGAGACAGAAGCGTGTATGCGTCTGATGTTGACAGCGGACGCGCAAGGAGCGACTCCGTACGTTCGTACAGAAAACGTATCGCTCCGTCTCTGTCTATTCTTGACGCAACCTCCTCCGCAGTGTAAGGATGAATGTCCGACGATTTCAGCTGCGGACGGGTAAGCATGTATTTTTGCTGCGCTTTGAACAGAACGCCACGCTCTACCCAGTAATCAAAAGCTTCCGGCAGTCTGTCTTTGTCTATGCCGGTCGCCGTGCATATGTCATCATAAGTAAACGACTGAGACGAATTTCTCAGCAGAAAAAGTATAAGTCTCAGCGCATCCTCAGGTGCTTTTAAATAATTGTCGGCTATCTCGTTCGGAACGGCGAACGATGGCCTGTTTTCGAATATTACGGTCTGTCCCGCCATTTCTTTCCCAGCCTTTATTTTTATAGTACCTACTATTATAACAGAACATAGCCTTCAAGTCAAGAGCAGATAAAAATTTTGTCGAGCTTGTTTTTATATATTTTTTAACTTTTTTTTCTTGACATCACGCACTTTACATGGTATCATTTATCCTACAGATCATTTGAAAGGTTTTTTGATTATGGAATATCCCGTCTATTTTAAAAGAAAACGTCTCGGTACTGTTATCTTCAACGCTGTCATGCTCGCCGTCTCCGTCGCCGCAGCCGTATGGAGCTTCGTTTCCGAACGTGATTTTACGGTTTTTGCCATCGCCGCCGTTCTCTTTTTGCTTACCCTCGTTTTTAACATCTTCCTCGCCGTCGAAAAAACATTCGCCGTCTATTCCGACCGAATAGTATGTCTCTCCCGTTTTCTGCCTAAAATGGAGATAACTTCGGAAGAGCTTGCGGGCGTTGTTTATGCGTCGGAAATGAAAGACGTTCTCAAAATAAACTATAACACGGATGAGTTCGACCTCGAAAAAATTTCGGGCGGAAGCGCCGCATTCGCAGAACTCGGAGAGGGCATGTGGACTGCCTATATCTCCAAAAAAGACGTTGACAGACCGCTTTCCGAAGTAAAATATATCATCGAAAGTATAAAAAAATAAATATACACGGAACTTTTGTGTATGTTTTTCCGTCTTATCTGTCAGAAATAACTTTTTTTGGAGCTTTATTCCGTCTTTTGCCATTAAATGTCGATTTAATTTCTTATTGCGATATTGACAAAGCCCCAAAAAAATGTTATTATATGATATATGCATAAAAATATTGTGCAAAAGGATTTTGATCCAAAAACACAAGAACAAAAATCAATTTATTTTTTGAAAGGTGGTTAATTATGAAACTCGGATTTCATAAACTCACAGCATTGATCCTTGTTCTCGCTATGATGGTACCTTTCCTTACCGCTTGTAAGGAAGAACCGGTAAATCTTCAGGAAGTCTATAAATTCTCTGAAAATGCCGTAACCCTCAATGCGGGCGAAAACTTTGCTCTTCTTGTCTATGACGATACATACAGCGACAGAGCTTACACAGCTGTTTGGTCTTCGGATAACCCCGCTGTTGTTTCTGTTGAACAGAGCGGCTTTATCACTGCCATCAGCGCAGGTTCCGCTAATGTTACCGCAACTCTTACTTTTGCGGAAGAACAGCAGACCGTTACCCTCACTTGCGCTGTAACAGTTCTCCAGACTGTTGTTAACGTTACGGGTATCTCCCTTAACGCTATGGAACAGACCCTCGACGTCGGCGGCGTTACTGTCCTCACAGCAACCGTTCTTCCCGACGATGCTACCAACAAAGCTGTCGCTTGGTCTTCTTCCGATCCCGCAGTCGCTATCGTTTCCTCCGGCGTTGTTACCGCTGTAGGTGCAGGCACTGCTATCATTTCCGCTATTACCGAAGACGGCGCGAAGACCGCTG
>SVMP01000184.1 GCA_015067385.1 Oscillospiraceae bacterium
CGTTTTAATTTCAGAGTCTCCGATACGATAGACTCTCTGATCCGCAAGAAAGCAAACGATGCCAATATGAGCATCACCGACTATATCGTAAGATGCGCTATCGGCAAAGAGATTGTCAATTACGATGGTCTCAAAGAGCTTACCACACAGGTGAAAAAGCTCGGTAACAATGTAAATCAGTTATTGATCCTATCCCGTCAAGGAAAGATCAATACCGTAAATCTTACGTCCACTCAGGAAGAACTGAAATGTATCCACGAGCTATTATCTGAAACGCTCGGTAGGGGGTAAGTATGGCAATACTGCACTTCATCAACAGCAAATCACAGCAGACCTCAAAAGGCATGCTATTCGTCCTGCGGTATACGATGCAGGATAAGAAAACTGTTACTCCTGACGGAAACAAACACGTGAGCGGAGTAAACTGTACTCCAATGTCCGCTTACGCCGAATTTAATAACACAAAAAAGCTTTATGGAAAGACCGAAGGTAGATTGTACTATCATTTTGTACAATCATTCTCAGTTAACGAAACTGTTTCACCGCAGACCGCACACGAAATCGCACTACGATTTACCGAGGAAGCAAAACTGCTTCACGGATATGAGATCGTGGTATCAACTCACAGTGACCGCGATCATGTTCATTCGCATTTCGTACTGAACAGCGTAAACGCAAAAACCGGTAAGAAGTTTCACATCAGCGAAAAGGACGTGGAGACACTGACGCAAGTTTCCGATAATATTTGCCGTGAATATGGATTGTCGGTGATAGAACCCGTACCGAAAAGCAAACGCGCAAAACCGATGTCGGATCGAGAATATCGCAGTGCAGAAAACGGACAGAGCTGGAAGATCCGTTTAGAAGCAACGATCAGCAACGTGATGCAAATCGCTTCCTCAAAAGAGCATTTCATTATGCTGATGAAAGCGGAAGGATACGGTGTCAAGTGGACGGACACGCGAAAGAGCATTACCTATACCACAACCGAAGGGAAAGCTTGTCGGAATAACAAATTACTCTACAAAAAATATTTGAAGGAGAATATGGAATATGAGTTTATCTATCGAGCGCAGATCAGCGCAGAATTTTATAGCAGAGGCACAGCATCAGCTTTCCGTCGCAGAAAAGGTTCATCCTTGCGTTATGGTGACAGAACCGAACTGGACGGCGATGATCTCAACGCAGAAAGCGCAGATACAGTTGTTGAAAGAAATACAGGAAACGTTTCCGACACTTGCGACAGAGAAACAACTGAAATATTATCTGGACGAACAGATGCAAGCGTTGACGGAGTATATCCAGGATACGGAAATAGTTACCATGAAATTTCAAGCTTCAATGGAAGCATCTTCGAAGGAACTTATAGAGAACGTCAAGCAAACGATGAAAAATACCGAGAAATAGGTTGGGAGAATGAGCGAGAACTTTTCGAGAGAGCTCTTTTCAGTGAAGGAGACTATGGAACGTCATATGAGGAAGATGTTTCTGATCTCTATGATCCCGTCCGCAGCTTTGATTATATTGGAACTGATACGTTATATCTTATCGGCGGTCTTTGCAGTCTGATTGATGAGAATGCTCCTATGAAAGATTGCACTACAATGTATAAGAAAAAAGAACGTAAGAAAGATAACGGTCCCGTTATGGGTTGAATGTGAAGAAAGGAGATTTATGCGAGGTAAAAACAAATATAATATAGAGACAGTTGTTTTTGAATATAACAAAAAAGATAAAGATTTTGAAATGTTTTTCAATTCAGTTTTTCGTGACTATATCAATGATGATAAAATAGTTCCCGATACGATAAAACATGATGATTTAGAGAAAGAAAACTTATTTAAACATTCAGCGTAACTATCTGGATATTCAGGAAATTTTGTGATATGCTTGGCTTGCAAACATATCACAAGTTTTCAAATTGATTATGAAAGGATTTATTTATGAAAAACAAAAGATTAAGAGTTTGGCTATATTCACGTTTATCCAGAGATGAAGATAAGGAAATGAATTCGCTTGGCAATCAACAAAAAATCCTTGAAGAATATGCCAATAACAATGATTACGAAATTGTCGGAACATCCTTTGATGATAATGTGAGCGGAATGCATTTTAACCGTGAAGGTATAGAACAAATTACAAATGTTGTAGAAAATCGATTGATCGATGCCGTTGTAGTCAAAGATTTATCACGTCTTGGCCGACATAGAACACAGACTGCAATGTTTATTGATTATCTTAGGGAAAATGAGGTAAAGGTTCTATCTGTAACGGAAAATATAGACACGAGCAACGAAGAAGATGAACTGCTCATTGGTTTCAAAGGAATTTTCAACGATATGTATGCGAGAGATATATCAAAGAAAATCAGAGCCGGATTTCTTCAAAAGCAAAAGGACGGAATTGTAATGATCCCTCCGCTCGGATATTTCAAAGATAAGAATACCGATGAAATCGTAATCGTTGAAGAACACGCAGAAATTATACGAAAAATATATGATTTATATATCTCGGGGTTTGGTATCAAGTCAATTGCAAAAATGCTTAATGAGCAAGGGTATCATTCTCCCGGATTTTATCAGGAAAAACTGCTTGGTAAAAAATTGGGAAACAACAAACCAGAGATTGCACATAGATTCTTATGGGAAAGCACCGCTGTAAAAAGAATTCTACAGAACGAATTTTATTGCGGAACGCTTATTTGTCATAAATCATATACAAACAAAATAAACAAAATCAGAAAGCTTCTTCCTGAAGAAGAAAGCTTTAGACATGAAAATGCTGTACCTGCTATCATATCACGTGAGATATGGGAGCAGGTACAGTTTTTATTAGAAAATAAAAAACAAAAGAAAGTTCGGGCTTCAAGTGAAAAACCGTATCATCGTTATTCAGGATTAATAAAATGCGGAAATTGCGGTTCTTGTTTTATATGTAAAAAACGAAAATGGAAAAACAAGCCTGACAGATATGAATACGTTTGTAACGGATATCATCGGTATGGTAAAGAACAATGTACACCTCATACAATTGGTGAAGAAGTATTGGACGAGCTTATCTACGGAGAAATTCTTGAACTCAAACGTGTTGCACAAGAATCATTTGATAATGTAGATAAAAATATGCGTAAATGGATTGCCAATAAACCATCAGTGGAAAAAAGGATAAATAATTTGAAAGAACGTTTAAAACAGCTCGAAAAAGATCAGGAGGAAATATTACTCGAACGCATACGTGATAGAAGCAGAGCTGAAGTTTATGATAGAATGCTTACCAACTGCGAAAATGAGATGGATAATATCAAACGAAAACTATCTGAATACAGTGATTCGGAAAATGTAATTAAAGAAAGAAAAAGAGAATTGAAAAAAAGTATTGAATTGATAGACAGTATTATTTCGGATAAAGCTATAAGTGATGCGCACATCAGAATGCTTGTCGAAGAAATCATTGTAACCGAAAAAGACGGAAAACTTAAAGTGGAGTTTATGCTTAACGGCTCACATAGAATTCACATGGATTATTATGATGAAAACGGTGAACTGGTTGGCAGAGATGCGGAGTTATGGTGCTTTCCTGCGTGGTCATAATGAAGATAAAAACAAAAGCCCTTGATATACAAGGACTTTCGGATGATTTTTTTTGATTATATATTTAAAAGAAAATTGTGTGATAAATAATAGGGGAGACACGTAACACAATGTATCGGGTAATTGTAACGTGTCTGACAATCGTCACTAATAGAGAAAAGCCTTGAAAACGTAGTGTTTTCAAGGCTTTCAATGGTGCACCGGATGAAAACAAGGTTGAACTGTTTTCGAGCGCTTCAAGACTAACTGTTTTCTCTTTGTTGTTACCGTTATATACAAATTTGAAATGGTCATCGTACACATAAATCGCATTGATGAATGTGTCGATGATTTTTCTTTTGCCGTCTTGCTGAGTAATGTCTATCTTTCGATAGTTGGTAAGAGCCATTCTGTATTCGTCC
>SVMP01000185.1 GCA_015067385.1 Oscillospiraceae bacterium
AGACACTCATGAGACCATCGCTCTTTCGTCCTTCGATATGGTTCGTCGTGAAATTGCGAAGATCGCTCTTACAAAACTTATTTCAGACGGACGTATCCATCCGACAAGAGTTGGCGAAATGGTTGAAAAAGCACGTAAAGAGATCGACCAGACTATCAAAAAAGAAGGCGAACGCGCTATCTTCGAAACAGGTGTTCACGGTATCCATCCCGAGATCATCAGATGTCTCGGCCGTCTTCGTTTCAGAACTTCTTTCGGTCAGAATGTTCTTGACCACTCTATTGAAGTTTCTCACTTGTCGGGCCTTCTCGCTGGTGAACTCGGTATCGACATTACATCCGCAAAACGTGCCGGTCTTCTCCACGATATAGGTAAATCACTTGACCATCAGACAGAAGGTTCTCACGTTTCAATCGGTGTTGACGTTGCTCGTAAGTATAAGGAGCATGAAAATATCATTCATGCTATCGAAGCTCACCATGGCGACGTTGAAGCAAAATCCGTTCTCGCAAGCATCGTTCAGGCAGCCGACGCTATTTCAGCAGCTCGCCCCGGCGCTCGTCGTGAAGACCTTGAAAGCTATATCAAGCGTCTTGAACGTCTTGAAGACCTTGCAAATGACTTTAAAGGCGTTGAACGTTCGTTCGCAATTCAGGCAGGTCGTGAGATTCGCGTAATGGTAAGACCGGAAGATATTAACGATGACGAGATGATCATTCTTGCTCGTAATATCGCAAACAAGATCGAAAACGAACTTGAATATCCCGGCCAGATCAAGGTTCACGTTATCCGTGAAAATCGCGCTATCGAGTACGCTAAATAAACATAAATCGGCAGGAGTTTTTCTCCCGCCGATTTTTTTGTATGAACAAAGCAGATACGGATCTCAGTCCGTATCTGCTTTTGTGTTTTAAAGAATATTATTTGATTTTAACCTTTATAACATTGAAAGACATAGCTTCGATATCGGTCTTTATCTTGCCGTTGTTCGCTTTTTCGACACTTAACGAATCCGCAACGTTTCTCGGATAAAGAACGGTGTTCGTATCCGTTTCGTTTTCGCTTGAAACAACGGTCAACTCATAATCGCCTTCTTTGATCGCATCGCAGATGAATTCCGTTGCTATAGCTTCGGGGTTGAAGTTTGCAACCTTGATTATAAGTTCATCGCCGCATACGCCCGATGTTACATAAAGATTTGAATTCGATCCTTTAATAATATCGGCATCGTTTTTAACAACGTATTCAACGGGATTTGTTGCGAAAAGCTTCTGAACGTAATATGAGGGAAGACCGAAAACTCCGCTTCTGTCAAAGTTTATGAGATTTACAGACCATCTTCTGTCGTTTTCATTACAGAAAAGAGGTGCATATGAAGCTATACGAACCCTGTCACAGCAGTTTTCCATATGAGTCATGAATGTTGCTTCGGAGATCGCGCTGAGGAGATTGCCGTAGCCGACATTTGAGTTGCAGGCATATTCACCGACGTAAACCTTCTCACCGTCTCCCGAATATTTGTCATACATAGCAGGGAAGACTTCGGGGGATGTGTAGTAATGATCATCGACAAGATCGTACGTCTCGTCAGGAACTCTGACGTTGGAAATAAGGGTGATATCGGGATATTTTTCTTTGAGGAGATCTCTGAACATCGTATATCTCTTCCAGTAGAGCTCGCCCCAGTTTTCATTTCCGATCTCAAGATATTTGAGCTTGAACGGTTCGGGATGTCCGTTTGCCGCACGTTTTGAACCCCATTTGGTTGAAACGTCACCGCAGATATATTCGACACCGTCAAGTGTGTTCCGGATCCACCAATCAAGCGCTTCACCGTCTGCGCTTTCACTTTGTCTTGCCTGACATGACATACCTACATTGAAAACATACATAAGATCTGCGCCGAGAGCTTCGCCGAGCATACAGAATTCGAGCATGCCCATGCCGTCTGTACAGCGGTATCCCCAAAGATCCCAATGGCCGGGTCTGTCTTCAATGGGACCGACGGTTTTTTTCCAATGTATAGCATTTTCAAGAGTTATACCTTCAACTACGCAGCCGCCGGGAAAACGTAAAAATCCGGGCTTCATGCCGTCAAGCATTTCAAAAAGATCTTTTCTGAAAATACCGTTTACTGCGTTGTCCGGCATAAGCGATACAAAGTCGAAAAATACTTCGCCGCATCCGTCAACTTCAATAAAGAAACGGGTATCCGTATCGGGCGTTGTTACCGTAAACGAAAAATCGATTTTTTTGTATTCGCTGCAAATACCGTCGATCTCGCTGCTTGCAACAACAGAGCCGTCTTTTCTCATAAGTCCGACCTTTGCTTTGCAGATATCGGAACTCTTTACGATAACGAAACCGTGATATCCGCCTTCTTTTGCGCAAATACCCCAGTAACCTTTATTTACAAGCTTCACTTTGCCCTTGAACATCATTCTTAACTGAACGGGGCATTCGGGGTTTCTCGGGTCATCATAGATTCTCTCAATATCTGCCATTGAGCCGACAGCCTTCTTTAATGACCAACTCGGCAACGGTGTTATAGGTTCTTTCGAACCGTTGAAAGTATCGGTAAATCCGGTTACCGTTCTGATTTTACCGCTTGAGTAAAAAGCTCCTTCGGGATATTCCGCATCTGCAAAATTTCTGTTGCTTATAAGTTCTGCGTAAATGCCGCCGTCACCTGCGTGGTTTATTTCTTCATAAAAGATTCCCCACATTTTCGGGTTCGGTGTACCGATCTTTTGGGTGTGATCTATTTTAACTACCTTTTTCATTGCAAAACCTCTTTCTGTTATCAGTTCAGATCTATGGTCGTTTCAAGCTTGATGTTATCGGAAGAAGAGCCCACAAGGATTCTGAATGTTCCGGGTTCGACAAGTTTTTTGTAATTTATATCAATAAGGCTGAAAGAATCTTCGTTGAGATTAAATACGATCTCTTTTTCTTCTCCGACTTCAAAATGAACTCGTTCGAAACCCTTGAGAAGAAGGGGAGGGGTCACGACGGAGCTGTCAACGTCGTCAATGTAAAGCTGAATAACTTCGTCGCCCGCCATGCTGCCTGTGTTTTTAACTTTCACTTTTACTTCAACATCATATCTTCCTTTTTTCTCTGCAGAAATATCCGAATATTCAAATGTTGTGTAGGAAAGACCGAATCCGAAAGGATACCTCGGTTTTTTGGGGCCTTCGTAGTAGTTCTGATCTCCGCCGGGGAGCATTGAGTAGTAGCAGGGGATGGAGCCTACATTCTGGGGGAATGAAACATTGAGTCTTCCTGCGGGGTTGTAATTGCCGAACAATGTTTCCGTGATGGCTTGTGCACCGAGTTCTCCGCCGAACCAAGCAACGAGGATCGCATCGGATATTTTTTCTTCAACGGTAAGGTCAACGGGTTTGCCTATTTCAAGAACGACTATCAGCTTTTTGCCGAGTTCGGAGAGACGTTCGATAAGCTCTCTTTGTTTACCTGGAAGAATATACTCACATCTGTCTCTGCCTTCACCGCTTGTTATGGAGTTGTCTCCGCCTACAAATATTATAATATCGCATTCGGATGCAACCTTTACTGCTCCTTCGATATCGTCTGGTATTTCATCTTCGCCTTCTGATGCAAGGTGGGGTTGTCCTTCAACGAATCTCGGAGTTTTTTTGTCGGGAGTTATTGCACAGCCGTCATGCTGACGTACCGTTACTCCATCGCCCAAAAGCTCTTTGATCTTTTCATATACAGAAGGAACATCGTAACCTGTGGGTAAAGAGGAATAACCGCCGATCTTCTGCGCCGCGGAAGACGGACCGATAACGGCAACGGATTTGATATCTTTGCTGAGAGGAAGAATGCCGTTATTTTTTATTAACGTCATTGATTTTCTTGCAGCATCGAGCGCAACATTTCTGTGTTCGTCGCAACGGATAACATTTTCCCAAGCATTTTCATCCG
>SVMP01000011.1 GCA_015067385.1 Oscillospiraceae bacterium
CTCACCGATTTTTGCCACCCCTGCCAGGTCCTTGCCGACCTCATGACCATCCGTGAGCACTTAAGCACCCTCGAGGGTCTCAAAATGTGCTACATCGGGGACGGTAACAACATGGCAAACTCCCTCATCGTGGGCGGTCTGCTTGCGGATATGGAAGTTGCGGTCGCAACCCCGAAGGCATACAAGCCCGATGCGAGCGTCCTCTCCTATGCAGAGGGCAAGCCCTTCACCTGGACCGAGGACATCTTTGAAGCCGCGCGTGATGCAGACGTCATCTTCACCGACGTTTGGGCAAGTATGGGTCAGGAAGGCGAAGCCGAGATCCGCAGAAAAGCATTTGCAGGTTACTGCATCGATGAAAAACTTCTTGCTGTCGCAAACGAAGGCTGCATGGTTCAGCACTGCCTCCCCGCACACAAAGGCGATGAGATCACCGAAGAAGTTTTCGAAGCTCACGCAGATGAGATCTTCGATGAAGCAGAAAACAGACTTCACGCTCAGAAAGCAGTTCTCTGGCTTTGTATGCATAAATAATTTTATAAAAACAGACCTGTATGACATAATAATCATACAGGTCATTTTTTTTACACGGTCATCTTGTCTTTCAGTTTTTCGAGTATCTTTTTTTCGAGCCTCGATATGTACGACTGCGATATACCGAGCATATCGGCAACTTCTTTTTGCGTGTACTCTCTTTTGTTCCCGATAAGTCCGAACCGCAGGCTCATTATTTGCCTTTCACGATCGTTGAGGCAAAGCAAGGCTTTTCTCAGTTGATCTATCTCCGCTTCCGTTTCAACGTTCTTTGAAACTTCATTTGCATCTGTTCCGAGAATATCGGACAAAAGGAGTTCGTTTCCGTCCCAGTCAACATTCAGCGGCGCTTCTATCGATATTTCATTTTTGATCCCCGTGTTTTTGCGTAAAAACATCAATATCTCATTTTCAATACATCTTGATGAATATGTTGCAAGCTTGATATTTTTGTCGGACCGAAACGTGTTTATCGCTTTTATAAGTCCGATCGTACCGATCGAAATGAGATCTTCGAGGTTGATGCCGGTGTTTTCGAATTTTCTCGCTATGTATACAACAAGCCGTAAATTATGCTCAATAAGCTCGTTTTTTGCCGATTCGTCTCCGCTTGACAAAAGCTCAATAAGTTCTGTTTCTCTTTCCGGAGGTAATGGCGGGGGAAGAGAGTCCGAACCGTTGATATAGTATATTTTGTCAGATAAAAATACCGAAAGAAGCGTTAACAGATTCATTTTTTTATAATTACCTTTCTTTTATATTTTTGTTCCTATTATAGCGTTGAATTCGTCTCCGAGCTTTGTATCGCTTACGGCTATGAGTATTTTTTTCTCTTCACCGTCTATTTTAACGCCGTCGGGACGAAATGCAGTCATTATTCCTGTCTTGCCGTCGGCCGTCCTGTAAGGTATAAATCTTTTTTTCAGGCTTGAAACATCGGGCAGAATTTCGTCCATTATCTGTTTTTCCGCTATCATTACAGGATCTCCCGTTATGGGATCTTTTAACATATTGCCGCTGTCCCGAAAGCATCTGAGCTCTATCAGCTTTTGAGAAACAGTTACCTGACAGTTGCAGAATGCGCTTACGGGCTTTCTTGATGCCGATATCCGACATGCGAATGTCGTCGCCAGAAGGAGGAAAAGCGCCGCAATAAGTAAAGTCGGAACGGAAATGTTAAAATATATCTCGCTGTTTTGAATATAGATACTGCTTTTGCAAAACGGGAGACACTGTATCGACATCAAGATTGCCACGTAACAAAAAGAACAGAAAAGGAAAATACAAGTGTTTTTCAATAATGACCGTAATGATCTTACTTTAAACGCGATTGTCGAGACAACGACGGCTGCAAGACTTTTGATGACGGTACATAACGTAAACCCTATCGGCGGAAGACAAACGGCAAGCCCGTACGCCGAAATAAAAACGTCTGCGGCTGCAAATCTTCCGAAAGAGGTTCTTGCTCCCGTAAGCTTTGCGCAAACAAACAGAATAACGCCGTTTATGATAAGATTTACAAACAGCAGAATATCGATATAGACGGTTATCTGCTCGGAGGCGCTTTGATGAAATTCTGATAAGTACACGGTCATTACCTCCTTGTGTGAATAAGTATAACATATTTCAGCTCTTTTTTTTGTCAGATAAAGAACTTAAAAAAAGGTTTCCTTTCGTGCGAAAAGATTATGATTCGCAGAAAAGAAACCTTTTATTTTTATATTTTACTTTGTTTTCATCGTGAGCGAAATACGTTTTTTTGCAACGTCAACGCCTATAATACGGACTTTAACTATATCTCCGACTTTAACTGCTTCCGACGGATGCTTGATATATCTGTCGGAAACCTGAGAAATGTGAACAAGGCCGTCCTGATGAACACCGATATCGACAAATACGCCGAAATCTATAACATTTCTGACTGTTCCCGTAAATTCCATGCCTTCTTTGAGATCTTTAATATCCATAACATCTGAACGCAGAAGGGGAGGGGGAAGTTCGTCTCGGATATCTCGACCGGGCTTGAGTATCTCGGTGAGAATATCGTTCAACGTCGGAAGACCGATTCCACAGTCGTCAGCCGCTTTTTGCTTGCCGTATTTGTCAAGCTTTACAGTCAGCATCGAAAGACCTCCGTCCGTAACATCCTTCGGTGTGTATCCGAAAAGCCCGAGAAGCTTTTCGGCTGCGGCATATGATTCCGGATGAACCGCCGTATTGTCAAGCGGATTGTCTGCTCCGGGAATGCGGAGGAAACCTGCACATTGTTCAAACGCCTTGGGACCGAGCTTTTTGACCTTGAGAAATTCTTTTCTCGAACGGAATGCACCGTTTTCATCTCTGTATGCCACGATGTTTTTTGCTATCGCGGAGTTTATGCCTGCAACATATGAAAGAAGAGACGGAGATGCCGTGTTGATGTCAACACCGACCGAGTTTACACAACCTTCAACAACACCCGAAAGCGCTGCGTCAAGACGAGCCTGCGGCATATCGTGCTGATACTGACCGACACCGATGCTCTTCGGGTCTATTTTAACAAGCTCTGCAAGGGGGTCCTGCAGTCTTCTTCCGATAGAAACAGCGGAACGGAGCGAAACGTCAAAGTCCGGGAATTCCTCTGCACCGAGCTTTGATGCGGAATAAACGGACGCGCCTGCTTCGTTAACGACCATGTATGTGACTTTTTTATCGAGATCTCTGATCGTGTCGGCAATAAATATCTCAGTTTCTTTGGACGCTGTGCCGTTTCCGATAGAAATGCAGTCAACGTTGAATTTTGCAATGTATTTTTTTATCTTTTCGGCCGCTTCGGCAGTTTTATTCTGCGGAGGAGTGGGGTAGATAACGTCGGTCATGAGTACCTTGCCGTTTTCGTCTATAGCGCAGATCTTGCAGCCTGTTCTGTATGCAGGGTCAACGGCAAGAACTGTCTTTCCCTTGATCGGCGGTTGCATGAGTAACGGTTTTAAGTTGAGACCGAACATCTTTATGGCTTGTTCGTCAGCCTTTTCCGTAAGTCCGCTTCTTGTTTCTCGTTCAACAGACGGGAATATAAGTCTGCTGTAGCTGTCTTTTACGGCATTTTCAACAAATTCGGTCGATATTGAGCCTTGTTTAACGTAAAGGTCGTTGATCGTCTTTAATGCACGTTCTTCCGAAAGACCGATCGAAACGCTCAGCCATTCCTCGTTTTCGCCTCTGTTTATCGCAAGTATTCTGTGGCTGGGAACGGATCTGACCGGCTCGGAATATTCGTAATACATAGTGTAGACCGAGTCGCCTTCTTTTGCTTGCTTTGATGCAATAACCGCTTCTTTTTGAATAAGCTCTTTTAATTGTTTACGAACCTCGGGATCGTCCGAAACGATCTCGGCAATAATGTCGGAAGCGCCTTCAAGAGCTTCTTCTGCTGTTGCAACGCCCTTTTCTTCATCTATATATTCCGATGCCAATGCTGTAAGGTCACCCGATGCCATATCCTGAGCAAGAAGCATGGTTGCCAAGGGTTCGAGCCCTTTTTCTTTTGCAATAGATGCTTTTGTTCTTCTTTTTTGCTTGAACGGACGGTATATATCCTCAACAGCTGATAATGTCTCCGCAGCCGCAAGCGCAGCGGCGATCTCGTCTGTCATTTTATCCTGAGAAGATATGCTTTCGAATACCTCCTCTTTTCTTTTTTCGAGGTTTCTTAAATATTCAAGACGGTCTGCGATCTCTCTTAAGACCTGGTCGTCGCATGAGCCCGTCATCTCTTTTCTGTAACGTGCAATAAACGGAATCGTGTTGCCGTCGTCGATAAGATTGATTATATTTTCAAGATGCTCTTTTTTTACTTTAAATTCGGAACAAAGGATCTCGTTAATATTCATTCTTTGGTTTTTCCTTTCCGTAGGTATAATTTGGGTTAAAAAAGCAATACTACTGTATGCCGTACGATGTTGTCGCAACATTACTATTATACAATAATACGGAAAAAATTTCAAGAGGCTTAACGATGAACATAAAAAAAATTTTTATATTATCCTTGCGGACCGTTCTTCGCTCGAATATGTCGCAGATCGTTTCGGGTTTACATTCGATTCGGACTGCGGGGGTATCGCTCGGCAGTTTTCTGTCTGACAAGAGCCGAAAGCAGATATCGGATAAGAACGGACATATCCGTCTTTTCGATATTGCCTGCGACTTCTTTGCGTTTAATATCCGAGAGGTCAGCATTTCTTCGTTTGAAAAATATCTGAGTTCCGTATCTTCCGCAAACGAATTAACCGGCGCGGAAATATCATGCGTTGTAAATGTTTTTAAGATCGCGGCGCTTCGTTGTCTTGCCGAATGCTGTGAAAAATATGAAGAATACGGTGAAAACTCAGATCTTTCCGACAGAACGCAGAAGCTTGTTTCGTATCTTGCTCTGCTTGAAAAATACGACGGCGGAGATCTTTATGAGAAATTCAGCGTATGTGAACGTATTCTTTGCAGGGACAGATCGTATTCTTTGCTTGATAAAGAATCTAAAAATCTTTACCGTTACCGTCTTTCCGTTATGGCAAAAAAAAGAGGTGTGAGCGAAGCTCTGCTTGCCGAGGAGATCGTTGCGAAAGCTGAGGCATCGGTCGGAAAACGTGCGCATATTGGCTTTTATCTGTTCGATAAAAAAGAATGCAGGCTTTATTTCCCTTTTATTCTGATCTTTCCTGCTGTTCTTTCGGTTTTAACAGGTGTTTTAACAGGGTCGATACTTGCGGCTGTGTTTTCTTATCTTCCTTTGTTCGAGATAATAAAAGTTTTAACAGACAGATTCATAGGCTCCGTGTCTAAAGCTGAATATGTTCCGAGAGTTGAAGATCACAAAAAAAAGACGCTTGTTACAGTCATTACGTTTCTGTCTTCACCTGCGGATGTCGATAAATATGCAGAAAGACTTGTCACCCTTTATTATACGAACAGATCGTCCGCCGGAAATACTCTTTTCGGATTTCTTTGCGATCTTCCCTCGTCCGATACCCCTGTTGCTGCTGGAGATGAGGCAATACTGAACAGGGTAAAAGAACAGATATCGAGGCTTAACGGAGAACTTGAAAATGTATTCTTTGCGGCTGTAAGAAAACGTACTTTGAACGAAGAAACGGGAAGCTATGCGGCGTACGAAAGAAAAAGAGGCGCGATAACAGAACTTCTCCGTGCGGTCAAAAGCCGAGACAAAGAAAAATTTCTGTTCCTTTCCGATAATGTTTATGATTCGGACTTTTTTGTTTCTCTTGACAGCGATACTTTACCCGAACCCGAAAGCATTGCAAAACTTGTGTCTGTTTTGTCGCATCCGCTTTCCGAGCCTGTTTTTAACGGTGATATGACTGCCGTTACGGACGGTTATGCCGTCGCCGTTCCGAGAATAGATATCGGATTAAAAAATGCGGAAACCAACGGTTTTACAAGGGTCATCTCATGCTTCGGAGGTACGGAGGTCTATGAAAATGTCTCGTTCGATCTTTATCAGGATATTTTCGGCGAGGGCATATTTTCCGGGAAAGGTGCTGTGAATATTGATGCTTTCAACAAGATAACATCAGAGCTGTTTCCCGATAACTGCGTGTTGAGCCATGATATTCTTGAGGGATGTTTTCTCAGAACCGTAAATGTTTCGGATGCCGTGTTCAAAGATTCCGTTCCGAAAACCGTCGTATCGTATATCAAACGTTCGCACCGATGGATAAGGGGTGACTGGCAAAATATTCGTTGGCTTTTCGGTACGCTGAAAACCAAAAACGGCAGTTTAATAAAAAATCCCCTCGGAAATATAAGCAAATTTAAACTGTTCGATAATCTGAGAAGATCATTGACCGCGCCCGCTATTTTTCTTCTTCTTGCGTTTTCTCTTTTAAAAGGTGATATTCTGCTTGCGCTGTTGGGTGTTCTTTCATCTTTTGCCGTTCCTGCGGTAAGGATCGTGTTCGGACTGTTTGAACTCGGAGAAAGCCGACACATCCGCCATAAAACAGCAAGGGCGATTTCGGGAACGGAGGATATTATTTTTTCTGCGGTCAATTTCCTTTGTTTGCCGACATTCGCTTATTCTTCCGTTGATGCGGTCATCCGTGCCGTTTACAGATCGTTTGTCAGCGGAAAAAAACTGTTGGAATGGACTCCTGCGGATGCTTTTGATAATAAAATAAAAGGTACGTTTTTCGAAACATTTCTGTCGATGCTGCCGCAGCTTGTCGGTATTGTTTTCTTTTTAAGACCTGCTTTTATACCGATAGGGCTTTTGTGGCTCGTCGGTCCGATCGTAATGCATTTGCTTTCGAGAACCGAAAAAAAGGAGCGGCGGATAGATCATCCGGAATTTTATACCGAGTGTATGGAGGATATCTGGAAGTATTTTGAGACGTTTTTGAACGACAGAAACAACTATTTGCCTCCGGATAATTTTCAGGAAGCGCCTGTTCGGATCTGTGCTGAAAGGACTTCTCCGACGAATATCGGACTTTCTCTGCTTTGCACCGTCGGCGCAAGAGACATGGGCTTTATAAACTCCGAGAGAATGTTTTTTCTTTTGGATAAACAGCTTTCTTCAGTGGAAAGTCTCGAAACCTTTAACGGACATTTCCTCAATTGGTATGACACGACAACAAAAAAACCGTTGTATCCGAGGTTTGTTTCCACTGTCGATAACGGTAATCTTGCCGTATGCCTTTATACTCTTAAAAATGCCCTTTTATCTTTTGGCGGAGATGCATCGAGAACTCTTGCCGAACGAACCGAAAAGCTGTTGAACCAAGGCGATTTTACGTTTTTATATGATAAAAAACGCGAACTGTTCAGGATCGGGTATGATGTTGAAAATAATGCTTTTACGGAATCTCACTATGACCTTTATGCTTCTGAGGCTCGGTTGACAAGCTATTATGCTGTTGCGATGGGTACCGTTCCGAAAAAACATTGGGCTTCTCTTGACAGATTCTACACGCTCAAAAACGGATTCCTCGGAATTAAAAGCTGGAGCGGAACGATGTTTGAATATTTTATGCCTCACATTTTTTTGCCCGTCAGCGAATGCTCTATGGATGAGGATATGCTTCGTTTTGCGTTTGATGTTCAGCGTTCGGCTGTTCCGTACGGCGTTCCGTGGGGAATTTCGGAAAGTGCGTATTACTCTTTTGACAGAGAGCTTAATTATCAGTACAGGGCGTTTGGGGTACGGGATCTTTCTGTCAAGAACGGTTTTGAACGTAAGGCAGACTGTGTTGTCTGCCCATATTCCTCTTTTATAACATTACCCTTGGGTAACGGCGACTGCGTCAAGAAAAATCTTGATATGTTTTTCAAAATAGGCGCAAAGGGTAATTTCGGGTATTACGATGCTGTGGATTATCCGTCGTTCTCGTCTGATCCTAAAATGTTTTCCGTTGTCATGAACAGCATGGTACATCATCTGGGTATGTCTTTTCTTTCATGTGAGAACTATCTGAAAAATAATATAGTTGTTCGTCGTTTTATGGATGAACGTATGGGCGCATTTTCGGGTCTGCTTGAACAAAGACCACCGTCGAGTATCGTTCGTTATGGTGAACATCGTACCGAACCGAAGAACAAAAACAGCAGATACCGTCCGCTTTCAGAGGACTGTGTTCCCGTTTCTGCGGAAACCCCTGTTGTCTGTGTTGTTTCGGGCGGCGAGCTTTCCGATGTTATTACCGATTCGGGTAACGGATATATTTTGTTCAATGATAAATGCGTAACGAAAGCCCGTGATATGACAAAGGCTCCGAAAGGGATCTTTTCTATGGTCAAAGTCGCAGATACTGTATTGCCTTTAACGTTTGCCCCGATGTACGACAGAAAAGTTCAGTATAAAGCTCTTTTTGAGGATGGAAAAGCCGTATTTTCAGCCAAAAACCGTTTGATGGAAGCAAGTCAGAAGATAACGCTCGATCCGCTTTCTCCGTGCGAGATCCGTGAGTTTACGGTCAAGAGTAATGTACGGTCTGAAAATGTCGGTGAATTTCTTTTTTATCTTGAACCGGTGCTTTCCGATGCTATGTCTGAACATGCGCATCCTGCATTTTCCTCTCTTTTTCTCGAAGCTTATTATGATAAGGGAAATAAGACCGTCTTTATGCACAGACGTTCACGTGACGGTGTTTCGAAAAAAGAAGAAATATGGCTTGCGGTCAGCTGTGATATCGATTTTGAATTCGAACTGTCGAGATTTGCTGTTCTTAAAAGAGGTTCTGCCGAACGTTCCCTTCCCGATGCTTTTGACATGCCTTTTTCTTGCAATACGGAAGGACCGATTGATGCATGTATAGCACTGAAAACAAAGATCGATCTAACCTGTGCAAAGTCGTTTCGTGTTTATCTCGCTGTAGGAAAAACACGGGACAGTGCTCTTTCGTCGGCATTGAAAGCAAAGGGCAGAGATTTCGATACGGTTGCCGAGAAAAATGCGGCGGCAATATTCCGCCGTTACGGTATGCTGTCTGTCGGGAAAGAAGATGTCGGCCTTTACAAACTAATGCTTTCATGCCTTTTTTCTTCAAGGAAAAAAAGATTCGATTTCTCTTTCGGCGGAACTGAAGTCTTATGGAAATACGGCGTTTCGGGAGATTATCCTTTGATCCTTGTTAAGACCGACGAGGCAAATATTCAGAAATGCCGTTCTTTTATAAAAGCGTTTATCCTTCTGAAAAATGCAAAGATTCCGTGTGAGCTTGCGGTATGTTTTTCGGAGGGCGGCTACGAACGGAAAATGTGGAATTGCTTGCGATCGTATTTCAGGGAATTTTCAAATGAAGGGCTACTCGATCAAAAAAACGGCGCATTTCTTTTGAATATTTCGGATGTGTCCGATTTTAACGTTTTTCGCTCGGTTTCGGCTTTTTATATCGATCTTTCCAAAAATAATGCCTTGAAGTCTCAAAAACAGTCTTATCCGTTGCCTTCCGCAAAACCGACTGAACCTGTAAAATTGAAATATTCTAAAAAAACGGGACTCGGCGGATTTATTGAAGGTGGCTTCGGGATAGACGATAAAGATTTGTTTCCGAATCGCCCCGTGTGGAGTCATGTTCTGGCAAACCCTGTTTTCGGGACTGTTTTAACGGAAAACGGGCTTGGATTTACGTTTGCCGTAAATTCTTCTCTGAATAAGTTGACGGCTTGGTCGGGAGATTCTGTTTGCGGATGCGACGGAGAACATCTTGTCGCTGTGTGTGACGGACAGGTGTATGATCTTCTTTCAAATGCATCGGTTTCGTTTCTTCGGGGACGTGCCGAATACCGATCTTCTGTTTGCGGTGCGGAGTTTACTGTCAAGGTTTTTGTTCCCGAAAGTCTGTCTGCGAAGATCATTGTTGTTACTGTTGAAAACGGCGGTTCGGGAAAAAGGATCGGTTATAAAGCGGATATCCTGCTTGATTCACACAAAAAAACAGGCGGAGCCGTTTGCAACCGTTCGCCGAAAACTTTATTTTATACGAATCCTTTCAACAGCTCTTACCCCAACGGCTGTGCATTTGTTCACGGTGAAAAAACGGACGATAACGGGGCGTATTTCTCTGTTGAAGCAGGACAAAAGAAAACATCTTTCTTTGTTCTCGGATACGAAAAAAACAGGGCGTGTGCGGATGCTGTGATTCGTTCTCTTGATATTTATTCCGTTTATGCCGAGCTTGAACGTGTTGAACAGAAAAGACCGTGCATTGAAATAAAAACACCTTGCGAGGAGCTTGATCTTTTCTATAATACGTTCCTTCTTTCTCAGATCGTTAATTCCCGAATTAACGCACGAAGCGGATTTTATCAGTGCGGCGGTGCTTTTGGTTTTCGGGATCAGCTTCAGGATTGCCTTTGTGTATCGTCTGTCATGCCTCGTTTCCTGAAAAAACAGATACTTCGGGCTGCTTCAAGGCAGTTTGCGGAGGGTGATGTCTTTCATTGGTGGCATGATCTTCCGTCAGGACCGAAAGGGGCGAGGACAAGATTTTCGGATGACCTGCTGTGGCTTCCGTATGCTGTGTGCGAGTATGTTGAAAAAATGGGTTCGGACGAGATCCTGAAGTGTAATGTTGAATACCTTGTCGGACGTCTTTTGGAGGAGAACGAAAAGGAGGCATATATCGAAGCCTGTCCGTCTGATTTTTCAGAGAGCGTTTTTCGTCATTGTGTGCGTGCCGTTAAAAAAGCATGCACGGTTGGTCCTCACGGACTTGTTTTGTTCGGGTGCGGAGATTGGAATGACGGAATGAACGATATACAAGGCGGCGAAAGTGTGTTTACAACGCTGTTTGCAGTAATTGTTCTTGAACGTTTTTCTGCCGTCTGCGATAGGCTGGAAGAATATGAGATCCGTGATTTTTGTCTTGATCGCGCGAAAAAATACCGTGAAGCTGTGTCGTTGCATTGCTATGACAAAGACAGGTTTGTCCGAGGCTTTTTTGCTGACGGAACACCTTTCGGTTCTTCGAAGAATGTTGACTGTAAAGTGGATCTGCTTCCTCAGAGCTTTGCTGCGATCGCAGGCGGTTTTGACGATGTGAATGTTAAAACTGCGCTTGAAACGGCGGAAAAGTATCTTGTTGACAGAAAAAACGGAATTATCAAGCTCTTCGCTCCTCCGTTTCAAAACGGTCCCGAAAATCCCGGATATATCAAAGGTTATATTTCGGGGGTTCGTGAGAACGGGGGACAGTACACCCATGCGGCTGTTTGGTTTTCTCTTGCTCATTTCAGATCCGGACAGACGGATAAGGCGTTTGAACTGCTGAACATGCTGAACCCCGTAAATCATACAAAAACGCTTGATGATGTTAAAAAATACAGGGGAGAGCCATACGTTCTTTCTGCCGATGTGTATTCAAATCCTGCTCATGAGGGAATGGCAGGGTGGAGTCAATACACGGGTGCTGCAGGCTGGTATTTCAAGGTCGTGACGGAAGAGCTTTTGGGTATCAGACGCCAAAAAGGTGTGATGACAGTTCATCCGTCTTTGCCGTCTTCGTGGAACGGATATTCCGCGCAAATGGATGTTGCCGGAACTAATATTTCTTTGACGGTCGAAAACGGCGGAACAGTTCTTCTTGTGGATGGTATTCTGTCCGAAAATATACCTCTTGACGGTAAACGTCATACTGTAAGGCTTGTTAAAAACACAAAAACCGAGGAAGGCATCGGGTTCTGAAGGACAGTTTAAAAAGCCAATATGGATTTAATTCCGTATCGGCTTTTTCTATTTCACCACAACATTCGGTGGTGAGTAAGTGCGCTCTTCCTGATAGTTTTTAGTGATATGCTGTCTGCGACAGCGTGATATTTTTGCTCGCGCAAAAGTGATATTGCTCTGCAAACAGAGCAGTTATATTCTATTCGCATCCAAAAACTCGCGTAGCGAATACCTCTCGGCGTAAGCCGAATATCACTGCGAAGCAATAGAACTCGCCAAAGGCGAATAGAGTTGGCGTTGTGTCCTTAAGGACACAACGCCAATGATCCTCGGTTTTGCGCTTTATTCGGAAATTTTGTTTATGTTATTCCTGTTTAAACAGTTCCGGTTACGACGATATTTACACTGCCGGGAGTGAGCGAAACTTCGCCTGTTGTCTGATCCTGAGTATAAGTCGCCGCGGGAACGGTAATTGTTGTTGCCGAAGCGTTGGCAGGCAGGGTCAGAACACCGTTTTCGTAGCTGTAATCTGATGCGGATACAGGCTGACCGTCAATGTTTACGGTGATATTTGTCGGTGCGGGGGAGAATGCGTCTGTCAGAACAACATTCGTCGCATCTTCGTTCCCGTAGTTGAATATATCGAAATTATAAGTTAAGGTACTGCCGCTCGTCACGGGATCGGGGCTCATCGTTTTGATGATGCGGACGTCTGCGTATTGCTCAACCGTCAGAACGTGCGAATCTGTGACCGATTCAAAACCTTCTGCCGCAACGGTTGCTGTGTTTTCGATCGTTGAGGACGGTGTGAGGGGTGCGTTGGAATTTACGACAGCTTTATACACGATCAGTGCGGTCTCGCCGCTTGCAAGGCTCGGGATCGTGAAGACAACAAGATTTTCGTCTGTCACCCCCTCGATCTCGCCTGAGAAAACACCGTTGATGAAAAGCTGTGCGGGACCGGTGTATGTCAGCGGTGCTACCGATAGGGTGGGGGATACTGCGTATGTGCCGAGATCGTCTGATACGGTGATGTTCGCAATCGCCGCCTCGGTATCGTTGACGATGCTGATAATGTATGTTATATCTTCATCGAGAGTATAATTCGTGTCAAGTGATGTTTTTGTTGCTCTTACGGGACCCTGGAGCGTTGCGGTCGCAATATTCGATGCCGCATTTCCGGACTGATTGCCGTAGTTGAATGTCAGAGTCGCCTGATTTGTTATGGTCGTAGCCATAAATTACTCCTTTATTTTAAAATTTAGGGGAAGTTTGTTTCCCTTTATCATCATATGTCAAAGGAGCTTTTTTGTTTCCGATCAGATGCCGAGAAGTCGTTCTGCGTTTTTATGCAGAATATTTTCTTTGTCTTCGTCTGAAATGGGGAGGGTGAGTAATGTTTCCTTTTCTTTTTTTGCATTGCTCCACGGTGAGTCCGTGCCGAAAAGGACCTTGTCCGAACCGTGATTTTTAACAATACGCATAAACTGTTCCTTTGAATAATAATCAAAGCCCATTGCGGTATCTATGTAAATATCTGTGCCGACAATGTATTCTTCAACCTCGTCCCATTGGCTCTGTCCTCCGAAGTGTGCCGCTATCATCGTACCGCCGCCGAGCTGTTTCATAGCATTTGCAAACATTTTCGGGTTTGAACGGAACGGAGGCTCGAACGCAGGGTCGAAGCCTGCGTGTTGAAGTATCATTAACCCTTTTGAAAATGCGTAATCGTAAATTTTCAGCATTTTCGGCTCATCGACAATGAAATTCTGATATTCTGCATGCAGTTTTATTCCCGGAAGACCGAGAGATACAACAAAATCAATGTCTTGCTTGTAAAATTCTTCCGTTGGATAAATGCCGCCGAATGCCTTTATTCTGTCGCTTACGGAAGCGGCGGCGAATTCATTTGTTTTAACGGTTTGCGTCTGCTTTGTTAATACGGGCATATTGACAGATATGTCAACACCCGACTCGTCCATGAATTTTATCAGTCCGTCTTTTGTTCCGTCTGTGTTCGGCAAATAAAGATGTTTTCCTCCTTCGACCAACGAGGCTATCGCTTTCGGGGCAAGTGTGTCGGGAAAAATGTGGGCGTGAAAGTCTATACATCTAATTTTTTGCATTTTTATTCTCCTGTTTATGAATGTCTTCTATTTTTATCGCTTTGTCGTGTTTTATCGGTTTCCATTTGATCCTCATAAATAGCGAGGCTATCGCTATCGGCAATCCCGTAAGATCGAACAAAGGAAATGTTAAAATATATATTAACATTTTTCCTGCGGGGCAATGTATTTTGTCTCTTTCACGGAAAACGCTGATCGCTCCGATCAGTAAAAATCCGAAATATGAGCTCAAAAGTGTCCCGAGGAGTTTTGATATGACCGAAAAGAGATCTGTCTGTACGGAAAATGTTCCGAGGATCAAGGTCGTTATCGGGTATATGAGCGAAAGGATCGCGGAAAAAAGCGCTTTCGGGAATGCGTAGAAAAACATATCGTAGCATTCGAATTTACGTGAGCCTTTTCTGAATATCCCGAAAAACAGTTTGCGAGCGCACGAAAGAAAGCTGAAAAGTCTGCCTTTTGCCCAGCGAAGACGCTGTCTTATCATAACTTTTAGCTGATACGGCTGCTCGTCGTAAAAGATCGCATCTTCGCAGAAAACGATCTTTTTGCCGTCGGCTATGGCGTTGAGTGTAAACTGCGTGTCTTCTGTAAGCGAAGAAAAGTGCCAGCCGTCTTTTAAATGTTCGCTTTTGATTGCATAGCCTGTTCCTGCGATGTGTGTGGAAAGACCGAGAACTGCTCTCGGTCGATGGAGGGTTGCGGTACTTCGGTAAAAGTGAATTCCGTATGCCGCAGAGATCGGGTTTGTGTCGAAGTTTTTTATATCACGGTATCCGACTGCGACATCTGCGCCGGAATCGAGCGCATCGTTGATCTTTGAAAGAAACAACGGATCAAGAATATTGTCCGCATCGAAAATAACGTAGACATCGTGAGTTTCTATTCCGAAATCTTCGTTTATCCTGTCAAACAGAAACTCCAATGCCCAGCCTTTCCTGGCTTTTTGGGGGTCGTTTCTCTCGTATACGGTAGCACTGTGATCTCTGCCTATCTTCGCAGTATTGTCTGTACAGTTGTCGGCAACGAGAAAAACACGCACCGATCCTTTTGGGTACTCCTGCTTTTCGATGCTTTCGAGCAAGTTTCCGATGACCTTTTCTTCGTTTCTTGCCGATATGACGATGCCGAATTTACGTTTTTTCTTCGCCTCGTCAAATTTTCTGCCTTTGCAGAAAAGTCCGATCAGCGCATATATGATTTGATAGGCACAGCAAAGTCCGATCAATGATGCCGTAAATGAACATATAAGGTCTATTATTTCCATTTTTCCCTTGAGTGTTTGTGTGTTGTGTTGCGGTTATTATACACCCAAAAAACTCTTTGGTCAAGTAACTTAATAAAGTTTTAATATATCTTAATAAAAGTTTAAAAAAAGCATCGGATATCTCGACAATATCCGATACTTTTTGATGTTTGTCAATTTTCTTTAACTGCGTCTTCGACTGCTTCTTTGACCGTGTCTTCAACTATGTTTTCAACGGTTATAACGGGGTCGCCGCTGTCTGTATCGACTCCGACTTCTTTTCCTGCGTTTCTTTCTATATTTTTCATCTTCTCATCAAATTCTTTTACGAAGTTTTTGACGTATTCGACTGCGCTTTCAGCCGATTCTTTAGCCGCCATGTATGCCGCAGCTGCTTCTTTCTTTATTTTTTTCGGTAAGTTCTTCTGTGTTAACACTGTTTTCTTTTTTTTCGCCGTTAATATTTACTACGCCGCCGATATTATCGCAGTTTACGGTGTTCGCTCCGTTGACGTTACCTTCGATATTATCGCAGTTTATATCTCCGCCTGCGGATGCATCGCCTTCGATGACGTCGCAGTTAAGTTCGCCGCCGCAGGATACCGCGCCGCTTATGTTTCCGCATTCTAATCTTCCTCCGCATGAAACCGGGCCGCTAATGTCTCCGGCTGTCATATTTCCACCGCATGATGCCGAGCCGCCGATGCAGTCGCAAGAAATGCTTCCGTTGCAGTCAGCATTGCCGCCTATACCGTCGCAGGATATATTTCCGTTGCAGTCGGCATTGCCGCCGATTCCGTCGCAGGTGATGCTTCCGTTGCAGCTTGCGCTTCCTCCTATTCCGTCGCAAGTAATGTTTCCGTTGCATGCAGCATCGCCGTTTATTGCGTTACATTCAATGTTTCCGCAACATCTTTCAACCGGACCGATATCTCCATCGATCTCAACATTGAATGTGTATTTTCTGTACGCTTCGTTCTCATCCATAAGGTTATGGCCGATAAATGCAACGATCCTGAGTTTGCCGTCGTCGTCCCAGGGAAGGTAGTTGCGGATAACAGTAGTCTGCTTTTCTTCTTTTTCTTCTTCATCAGTCTCGTAAAGTGCCGCAAGAAGTTCTGCCGCTTCATCTTCGCTCATAATATCGTTTTTGACCATAGATAATATTCTTAAAATTTCTTCGTTCATCGTAATTCTCCTTTTTCAGATCGTGTGTTTGTTTTACACTGTCGGCTTGCTTATATAGTCGCTGTGTTAGGTGAAATGTTAGATTATTTGTTTTTATTTTTTTTGATCAGCTCGGCTGCCTGTTTGGCGGTAAGTTCTCCCGACTCTATTCTTGCGAGAATATCCATGTTTTCCGTATTTCTGTCCGGCGCTTTCATGTAACCGAGTGATTCGAGCACTCCGTCAAGCTGTTTTTTTGCTGTAGGATACGATATTCCGAGTTCGTTTTGAACATCTTTCAGGCTTCCCTGGCAGCGCAGGAATGTTTCAACAAACTCAAGCTGTTCTTTTTCAAGATATGTGAATTTATTAAGCTCGAATTTGCCGGTTATATCGATGTTACAGCTGTCGCATGAAAGCCTTGATACCATCAGCTTTTGACCGCATACGGGACAGTTTCCGAATACCTTCTTTGCCATCGTTTTTCTCCTTTCGGTTCGTGCGTTTTCGTTGTTTGTGATATGAGTATATCACATAAAATCAATTTTGTCAATACATAAATTAAGAAAATAAATAAAAAACTTAAAAAAATTAAATATCATATTAAAAAAATTAAATTGGCGGTTGATATAATTCAGTGATTTTCTTTTGTCGAAAAAAGTATTAAATTTTACCGAAACTATTGACAAAAGCAGAATTTATGTTATTATAGTAGTGAGTATTTTGTGTTTCCGTAGTAAATCGGAAAAGAACGTGAAATACAGAGTCTGTTCGGGCTCTGAAGGGAGATAGATAGATGTCTGAAAGCATCATTCGACTTGAGAATATCTCGGTCGCACTTGGTGGAGAACAAATTTTAAAAGACTTGAATCTTACTATAAATGATAAGGAATTCGTTACGCTGCTCGGTCCGAGCGGATGCGGAAAGACCACTACTTTGCGTATCATCGGCGGTTTTCAGCGCCAGGACAGCGGCAATGTGTTTTTTGCTGACGAACTTATCAACGATCTGCCGCCTTATAAACGCAATGTAAACACCGTATTCCAGAAATACGCTCTGTTTCCTCATCTTGACGTTTTTGACAATATCGCATATGGGCTTAACATTAAAAAAGTTCCGAAAAGCGAGATAAAACCGCGCGTTGAGGAGATGCTTGCGCTTGTAAACCTTCGCGGCTTTGAACATAGAGATGTAACGTCTCTGTCCGGCGGTCAGCAGCAGCGTGTTGCTATTGCGAGAGCTCTCGTAAATAAGCCCCATGTTTTGCTCCTTGACGAACCTCTCGGTGCTCTCGACTTGAAACTCCGAAAGGAAATGCAGATAGAGCTTAAAAATATTCAGATAAAAACAGGTATAACCTTTATATATGTAACTCACGACCAGGAAGAAGCGCTCACGATGTCCGACACCGTAGTTGTAATGAAGGGCGGCGAGATCCAGCAGATCGGTACGCCTCAGGATATCTACAATGAGCCCGAAAATGCGTTCGTTGCGGACTTTATCGGCGAAAGCAACATTCTTCCCGGTACAATGCTCGAAGATTATCGCGTAGAGATCTGCGGCAGACTTTTTGAATGTGTTGACAAGGGATTCGGAGACGATCAGAAGGTCGGTATCGTTGTCCGTCCCGAAGATATTGAGATCAAGCCCGAAAAAGAAGGCTTCCTCAAAGGCAAAGTCAAATCCTGTGTTTTCAAGGGCGTTCATTATGAAATGACCATTGAACAGGTAAATTATCCTTACACCTGGCTTGTACATTCCACCGATGCTGCAGATGTCGGCGAAACCGTAGGCATGTGCTTCTATCCTAACGATATTCATGTTATGAAAGGCGAGGATATTGATTACAGCGTGTTCAGCGCCGTTCCCGAGGAGGTCGGGGAGGAATGAGCCGTTTTCCCAAATTCAGAGTAAAGAGATCTGTTTTTGCATACCCTTATGTCGTCTTTGCTATCGTTTTTCTTATCGCACCGCTTCTTCTCGTTGTTTTTTATTCGATAACAAGACCGATAGATAATTACTCTGTTTATCTCGATCATGAGAATTCTCCCGAGGTAATAATCGATAATCTCGATTTTATCGGATATGAGGAGGATCCCACTCTTTCCGAAAGCGGAACATATTATTACGACGGCAATGTCCTTTCTGTTGTGAATTACCGTAAAAGCAACGCCGAAACTTACGTAATTCATTTTGAAAACGGTAAGATATCTCTTCTTGAAGAATATTTCAACGGCGAACTCTTTGACGATACGCACGATGACCTTAAATTTTTAAACAGATTGACGGGTTTTTATTTTACCTTGGATAACTTCACCAGGTTTTTCAATAATCCCGACTCTATGAAGGTTTTTCTGCGTTCTCTTTATATCGCTTTTGTTTCAACGGTACTTTGCCTTCTTCTCGGATTCCCGACGGCATATGTTCTGTCTAAAATGAAAGAGAGATGGAGAAATTTTGTCTCCGTAATGTTCTTGCTTCCGATGTGGATGAACTTTTTGCTTCGAACATACGCATGGCGAACCCTTATTGAAAAAACCGGCATTATAAATACGGTCCTTGAAGCTGTCGGTCTTCCCGCTCAGAACCTTATGTACACACAGGGCGCGGTAATTCTGGTTATGGTCTACGACTTTTTGCCGTTCATGATCATGCCTATATACAATACGCTTATCAAGCTTGACCGAACAGTCCTCGAAGCGTCTCACGACCTCGGCGCAAACTATTATCAAACTCTTTTCACAGTCGTTCTGCCTCTTTCCCTTCCGGGTATAGCAAGCGGTATTACGATGACATTCGTTCCGTCTATTACCGCATTTGCGATCTCCAAGATCATGGGCGGTACTCAGAGCGCAACGATCGGTGAAGAGATCGAACGTGTGTTCAATAACGATATGTGGTTCGGTTCCGCAATGTCTGTTATAATCATGGTACTTATGCTTGCTTCCATGTTCTTCCTTTCCGGAAAGGATAAGGAAGGGGAAAATCTCGGAGGTGGGCTGATATGACGGATCTTGTTTATCTTGCGGTTATAGCCGTCCCCGTTCTGATCGCGCTCGTTCTCGTTTTCGGAAACCCCGATAAACAAAGAACGAAGATATCCCGTATTTTCTTTTTGACAGCGATATTTGTTTTTACATATCTGCCGATAGCCGTTCTTATCATTTTTTCTTTTAATGAAGGACGTTCGACAGGCGTTTGGGAGGGCTTTTCTCTCAAATGGTACAAAGAGCTGTTTGCGGACGAACGTATAATCCGATCTGTTATAACAACTGTTATCGTTGCGTTTTCATCTGCAATCATATCAACAGTTTTCGGCACTTTTGCATCTATCGGTATCTTTTATATGAAAAAAGTTCCGAAGACCATTATTCTTAACATAACTAATCTTCCTATTCTCAATGCGGATATTATAACGGGCGTATCCCTGCTCCTTCTCTACAATATAATAGGTATTCCTCTCGGATACGTTTCCCTTATCCTTGCGCATATCTCGTTTAATATCCCTTACGTTATCCTCTCTGTTATGCCCAAGCTCAAACAGATGGATAATAATATCTATGAGGCTGCTCTTGACCTCGGCGCCACTCCCATGAAGGCACTTTTGAATGTTGTTATTCCGCAGATAATGCCCGGCATTGTTTCCGGTTTCCTTCTTTCTCTTACAATGTCAATGGACGACTTTGTAATCAGCCTTTTTACAAGCGGTGCCGTAGTATCAACGCTTTCACTTGAGATCTACTCGATGACAAAGCGCGGTATTACACCTGAGATCAACGCACTCTCAACGATCATATTCCTGATCGTTCTTACCGTACTTATCATTACAAACGTTAAAAAACCGAAAAGCGACGGCAATACACGTAAAGCATGATCGTGTTTTGGTAAAAATGAACAAATTTAATTTTGTATTTATGCGGTAAATTGAAACCATCTGAAAAAAGTTTTAATTTTCATGTAAGTTGTTGAAATATTAAAAAAATCGTGATATAATTCACGTTAATAAAAAATTACGGAAGCCTTGAGGTGTTCATTATGGCTGAAGAAACAAAAAAGATGACTTTTGATGAGCTTATGCAAAAACTTCCCTGCAAAAATAAAGAAGTTCCCGCAAAGTTCAACGATCTCGTAAATTCGGTTATGACTGATGGCGAGACAGTTTACTTTTATGTTATTTCCGACGTTGTGCTCGGAAGCCGTTACGGTGAAAGTTTCGCCGCAGTTACGAGTGAAAAGCTCATTTCTTACGACGAGATCCGTGATGAAAAACTTCTTACTTTTAAAATAAGCGATATTGAAGAAGCAGAAGTTAAAAGAATGTACGGCAACGCTCTCTTTCGTATAAGAGTAGGCGGAAAGCTTATCGAGCTTAACAAATGTTCTTACTCTGTTACGGAAAACTTTGACAATATAGCTCAGTATATCAACGATCTTAATGAGGGTAAAGATAAACAGTATCTTATTGAGACCGTATGCGAAGCTTACGAAAAACGTCAGCTTTACTGTCCGAAATGCGGTGCAAGACTTCCTTATAAAAATGCACCGTGTATCAAATGCGCTGATAAGAAGAAGATCCTCGGCAGAATTCTCGTTTATGTTAAACCCCATATAATACTGCTTATCGTAGCGCTTATCATGGCGGTCATAACAACTATTACAAACCTTATTCCTCCGCTTCTTACTGCTCAGCTCGTTGACGAAACGCTTGTTAACGTCTCCGATCTCGTTGACGGAACTCCGGAAATGGAAAGCAGGGTAAACGAGCTTTTCTCGATAGTTCTCTTCCTGTTTATTATTAACACATTCCAAAATATCGTCGGCGCATTCAGAGGTTATATTCTCCGTATTGCATCCGAACGTATTACGAATACTCTTAAAACAGAGCTTTACACAAAATCTCAGTACTTACCCATTAAATATTATGATAAGACTTCAACCGGTTCCGTAATCTCCCGTATCAACGGCGATACGGCAAACCTCAACGGTTTTATCATGCGTATTTCTCAGGAAGTTCTTACCCAGGCTATTCAGCTTGTAGGTATAGTTGTGGTTATGGTTTCCATGAACCCGCTTCTTTCTCTCCTTTCACTGCTTCCTATCCCCATAGTTGTTGTCAGTGCAAAGATATTCTCCAAGTTTATTCATCCGTATTATTACCGTATCTGGAAACGCGGTGCGAAGATCAACTCTATTCTTGCCGATACGCTTCCCGGTATCAAGGTTGTTAAAGCGTTTACATCCGAAGAAAAATCGATTAACAACTTTACCGAAACCAATAAAGACCTTATTACCGAAAACCTTAAGACTGCAAAAATTTCATCGATCTATAACAGTGCCACCGGTCTTGTTATGATGATGGGCAGCCTTGTAATTTGGGGCCTCGGCGGTTATATGGTTTTGACCAAAGCATCTTTCCTCGGCTCCGATGTTCTTACTGCCGGCGGCCTTGTAGCATTCATCAACTACATGTGGATGTTCTATAACCCCGTTCAGTTCTTCGTAAGCCTTAACGAAACTTTCATCAGCGCCTTTACTTCCGCAGAACGTGTCTTTGAGATTCTTGATGCTGAACCTGAAGAAGACTTCGGTCGTGGCAACATTCCCGAGGGTGGAATTCAGGGTAAGATCGAATTCAAGGGCGTTTCGTTCAGTTACGAAAAAGGCAAAAAGATCCTTTCCAATGTTAATTTTGTTATTGAACCCGGCGAGATCGTAGGTATCGTAGGTACGACAGGTTCCGGTAAGTCTACCGTTGTTAACCTCCTTATGCGTTATTACGATAACTATGAAGGTGATATTTTCATCGACGGTCAGAATATCAAAGATATCGACCTTCAGTATTACCGCGGCTCTGTCGGCTACGTTCTTCAGGAACCGCTTCTCTTTAAGGATACCGTTTACAGAAATATCGCTCATTCCGATCCCACTCTTCCCGTTGAAGATGTTATCTATGCTGCACAGGTTGCTAACGCTCATACGTTTATCACAAAGCTTCCCGACAGCTACGATACGATGCTCGGCGAACGCGGCGTAGGTCTTTCCGGCGGTGAACGTCAGCGTATATCCATTGCCCGCGCCGTACTTAAAGACCCCTCTATCCTTATTCTCGACGAAGCAACATCGGCTGTTGACTCTGAAACCGAAAGCATCATTCAGGAAGCTATCGAACGTATTATCAACGGTCGAACGACCATCATGATCGCACACCGTCTTTCAACTCTTAAAAAAGCAGATAAGATCATCGTTGTCGATGAAGGTAAGATCGCTGAAATGGGCTCTCATAATGAGCTTATGGAAAAACGCGGCAAGTATTACAAGCTCGTTAAGATCCAGTCTCTTGCAAGTGAACTCGGCGACGGCGGCGTTTTGGATAGCTGATCTTTGCTGTCAGCAATTTTAAATTATACCGAATTAATAAGGTTTGGTGATTTATTATGGAAAATTCAGTTAGATTTTTCAGCGGTAAAAATATTAAAATAGAACCCGGTTCTATGGGCGTTCTTCTTAAAGTAACTTTGCCGGACGGCAAAGTTTATGAAGAAGTTGAACCTCGCCGCTATTTTCCGATATCGGATATCACAAGAAACATAAGTATCGTCAGAATCGAAGAAAACGATAAGGGAAAAGACAAGATGACGGAATTCTTTATCATTAAAGATACCGCAAATCTTGACGAAGCTTCAAGAGAAGCTCTTCTTACATCTCTTAACAGATACTATATGATCCCGAAGATCCTCGATATATACGATCAGAAAAACGTCTACGGTATCCTTCAGTGGAAGGTGCTTACGGACAGAGGTGTTTTCTCTTTCGATATCAGAGACATCTATTCAAGCATCAAGCAGCTCAACAGCGGTAAGATACTCGTTATTGACGCTTATGATAACCGTTACGAGATAGACGATGTTTCCAAACTCTCCAAGAGAGGTCAGAAACTCCTCCTCGGTTATCTGTAAAACTATTTTGTAAACC
>SVMP01000186.1 GCA_015067385.1 Oscillospiraceae bacterium
CCCGTTATTTATTGAATTTTTAGCATTCAACTTTAAAATATAACTACCCGGAAATCAGAGAAATAAAGTCTCTTTTTTCGGGTAGTTTTCATTAAACAATAAAAATGCCCAAGTGTTCTGACGAATACTTGGGCTAAAGTTTTAAAATTATTCAGTTACATTATTTCTCGGAGAATAACCGAGTTTTGTAAAGTTAACATCATCGGAGAGTGTTTTTGCGTTATAGATAATAAGAATCTGATCAGGTTCAAGCGGAGCGATAAAATCAGTCATATTCTGATTGATATATCTCGGGTCGATCATATGGATAGTATCAAAATGGGGAACGAAGAAAGGAAGTAAACAGTGGGTATAAGAGTCTTTTACAATGACAAGCGTTTCACCTGTTCCTGCCTCGGTATTAACTGTCATATGAGCCGGATTACCTGACATAAAATACGCATACTTATCTTTTTTCTCAAGGTATTCATCAGCATAAAAAGTATCTCTGATCGGGCCACCGTCGGAAGAAAGGGTATAGGATACAGGGGTTTTGTGGTCAAATCTCATAATAGTGTCGGGTGCTACAGGGAAATTACCTTTCGAATAGAATGTTCCGTAAAAAGAATCGGAAACAGCGATCTGATCAAAATCCGAAATATCATAAGATTCGATTCCAAACTCTTTACAAATTTCTTCATATGCATAAAATGCGGCAAGAGTTGTCCAATGATGGTCTGTTCTGTAATAGATATATTCGTCTTTATGAGAATCAAGTACGGAATAAAGATCTATGGTATTAACTGTTTGAGGCAGAGAAGAATAAAAGCGGTCTATATAATCTTTTTGATTTGAAAGAACATCGCTGTCTGTAACAGTTTCGGCGGGAGCAAAAGCAGGGAGCTTTTCTTTATAGATAGAAAGAGAAGTAGGGACGATGGCAAAAGAGATAGGCGTATCGTTCCAGCCGTCAAATTTAGTAAGAGCTTCTATCTGATTATTGAGTCGGTCAATATTGATATTTTCGAATTTTTCAAGGAGATAACCGTCATCACCGATATACACACCGTTAATATCTTTTTTATTCAGAAGAGACATTGAAACGATCGTATTGGAACGTACCCAAAAATCACGGAAAGGGAATTGATCGGTAACGTAAGATTCGAAGTCAGATTCAAATGTTCCATCGAATACGGTCTTAATAGATGCTTTGGGCATCTGAGCAAGGATTCTGTTTTCACTTTCGGAAAAAGAGACATCCGGCATAACAATAAACAATATACCGAAAACGAAAATAAAGGCAACGAATAAAATTGAAAGAATGATTTCTGATTTTTTTGTCATATTAAGCTCCAATTTAAGAATTACATATTATTTGACGTAAAATAAAGAAATAAGTTCCCGAAAAAGAGGAAGAACTGTATTATTTTATTTTACTTGACAAAAAGACAAAAATTTGATATAATAAGATGTATTTTAAAGAATAATGTCAAAGAACAGAAGAAGGAAGATTTTTTTGAGCCATACCCCCCCTATTCCGCCGTCAAGACAAAGACAGATCCAACTTGCACGTCAAAGAAGAATGTACGAGGAAAGGATGAAAAGAATAAGAAAACGTAAGATGCAACTGATGCTGATGCGAACCGCTTTTTTCGGAGGAATTGCGGTAATATGCATCGCTGTAGTCTTACTTGTCATGAAATTTATTGACTATAATTCACAGCAAACTGTCAACAACGACGATACAACAAACGATCAGCAGATAATTGAACAGGAACCTATAGTTGAGGAAGTTATCGATGAACATGGTACCAAACTTGACCTGTCCGAACTGATCGACCCATCAACATTAAACCCAAACGATAAAATCGATATAAACTATATGAAAGATCAGGTTTTACCAAAGGTTTATTACACATCGGATACCCCCTACACCACTTTTTCAACAGATAATCCGGATCTCGGATCAAATGTTGATACAAAAGTCATCGTTATAGATGCAGGACATCAAAAAGATACACGAAAATCAGATGTTTGGCTTTCTCCGTACATAGACCCCGCGAAATCTTCTTCATGGGTAAAAGGATCTCTTTTAACGATCGGTGCTACGGGTATTTCAACAAAACGTCCCGAATATGAAACAACACATGAGGTTGCGGATATACTAAAAACAGAACTTGAAAAAATCGGATATACAGTCTATTTAAGTCATCCCGATATTGAAGAAAAACTGTCCGGTTCGGAAAGATCTTGTGTTGCTAACAGAAACAATGCAGACCTTATGATCTCACTTCACTGTAACTCTTACGATGAAGACAAATCGGTAAGCGGTGCGTTGGCTCTTGTTCCGAAGATATGGGACGGTTATCCGAGCGAAAGACTTTCTTATCTTTCAAAAAAAGCCGGAGCCGTAATATTAGAGGAATACTCAAAAGCTACCGGTCTTCGAAACAGAGGATTAGACCCTATCACAAAATCTTCAATGTTTTCATTCTGCAAAGTTCCCATTATTTTACTTGAACTTGGTTTTTCAACATGTCCTTCGGACGATAAAAATATGAATGATCCGGAATTCCAGGAAAAAATGGTAACAGGTATCGTAAACGGAATCAATAAATATTTTTCCCTTATCGAGCTTGCAAACACCCAGGCAACACCCGAAATAACAGAATAACAAACAACGGCGATCGGCGTAAAAACCGGTCGCCGTTATGGCTTTTAATGATTATAAAATTTCACGACCGCCGTCGCCGACTTCGGAAACATAGAAAGAAGGAGCGATACCGGTTCTTTCTTCATAATTCTTTCCGACCTCGGAGATAAAGGTCTCGACAGCAGAGTCGGCAACAATGCTTACTGTACAACCGCCGAAACCTGCGCCTGTCATACGGGAACCGATACAACCTTCGATTTTAAGGCTTTCTTCGACCATAACATCAAGATGAGTACCTGTTACCTCATAAAGATCACGGAGCGAAATGTGAGAAGCTGTCATAAGAGAACCGAATGCGCGAAGATCACCTTCAGCAAGAGCTTCTACAGATTTAAGAACACGGTCGCATTCATAAACGACATGTTCTGCTCTCATGCGGCAAAGATCGTCGAGAATAAGAGTCTTGCCGTTTTCAAATTGTTCAGCGGTTATATCACGAAGACATTCAGCCTCGGGATAAGCAAGTTTAAGCTGTTCAAGAGCTTCTTCGCACTGCGCACGGCGTTCATTGTATTTTGATTCCGCAAGAGAACGTTTTTTATTGGTATTTCCGATAACTACCTTATATCCTTTGAGTTCAAGAGGAACATATTTGAAAGAAAGATCTTTGCAGTCAAGGAAAATAGCATGGTTTTTTCTACCCATGGCAGATGCAAACTGGTCCATGATACCGCAGTTAACTCCGCAATAAGTATTTTCTGCTTTTTGAGAAATTTTTGCAAGCTCGATCATATTGGGTTTATCTGTTGCACCGTTCTCATAAGAGAAAGTAGCAAGAACGAGGGACATTACGACCTCGATAGCTGCAGAAGAAGAGAGACCTGCGCCGAAAGGAACAGTGTCATGATAAAGAATATCGCAAGACTGAATATTATAGCCTGCCTGCTGCATTACATATGCAACACCTGCCTGATAGTTACCCCAGGAAATATCTTTATATTCGCCAAGTTTTGTAATATCAAGGCTTACTCTGTCGGGAAGATCCGTAGCCGCAACGCGGATAAGACCTGAATCGGTTTTTCTTACCGCAACGGTAGAACACTGGGAAAGAGCCGCAGGGAAAACAAAGCCTCCGTTATAGTCGGTATGTTCACCGATAAGATTAACTCTTCCGGGAGAAGAGAAAATTCTAACATCGGATGCATCTCCTCCGTATATTTCGATAAACTTCGCGATAAGTCCGTTTTTGTCTAACATATGGTGCCACGCCTTTCACGTTATAACGACATTTGATTATTTTTGT
>SVMP01000187.1 GCA_015067385.1 Oscillospiraceae bacterium
ATATACCCGTTATCCTTCTTTCAGCCAAATCGGAAGATTCCGATAAAATATTCGGTTTAACTGCCGGGGCTGACGATTATGTAACAAAGCCGTTTAATCCTTCGGAGCTTATCGCAAGAGTGAAGTCTCAGCTCAGACGCTATACTACACTTGGTTCGATAGTTAAACAAAGCGGAAAGATCAATATAGACGGACTGTGTATTAACACCGAAAACAAAACCGTTTCGGTTGATGGTGAAGATGTCAGGCTTACTCCTATTGAATACAGGATCCTTGAATTGCTTGCACGAAACAGGGGTAAGGTTTTTTCTGCCGATGATATATACAGAAATGTATGGAATGAGGAAACAGTCGTCGGAGATAACACGATTGCGGTTCATGTAAGACATATTCGTGAAAAGATAGAGATCAATCCCAAAGAACCGAGATATCTGAAGGTCGTTTGGGGTATTGGATACAGAATTGATTGAGGTGATTCTAATGAAAAGTACTTTTGACCTCGGACTGATGAAACTTATTGCTGTTTTGGTTGTAACAGTCTTTATGGTATCTTGTATTTCTGTTATTTCCGAGGAAATATCGGATCTGTTTGATCAAGATGATAGATCTTTCAGCTTTTCGTTTGAAGAAGATATGTCCGATAAATATTTTTTAATTAACAGTTTACTGGTGAATACAGATTTGCAGACAGTTACCGTAAATGAAAAAGAAATTAAATTTTCAACTATTGAATACCGTATGATAGAAAAAATATGTAAAAAAATAGCGGAAGATATGGATATATCTTCGGATTCGCAAATCAACTTACAGGGAGGTCTAAATAAATGAAAAAGATCGTCTATTCAAATATTTTGAAGATCTTTGCTGTTATAGCTTTTATTTTCAATATAGCATTCGGCGTGTATATATGTGTTGACGGGATTGTTGCTTGCATCAAAGAGGATGATTTTATATATGAGTTTGAAACAGATTTCTCCGAATCACGAACCTTGACCGGTCTTTTAACAGGACCGTTCGGTGCTATTTCGGATGCATGTTACCGTTACGACCGTTTACCCGATAATGAGAATAAAACCGATATTGTTTTTACACAATTTATCGAGCAGGAATTAAGCGAAATATACCGTAAAGATAAGTTGAATTATTATATTGAATGGAACGGAACGGTTTTTACAAACTGCAATGCTTCAGACGGTCAATCTTTGGCAAACGGTGACTTTTATTCATATATGGAACGAAACATCGCAGGAAGTGTTTCTGCCGATATTTCTCCGCTGAATCAATATAACATGTGGTTGATCGACAGTTTTTACGATCTGGATGAATACGGTTCTTTTGTTATAAGCGTAAATGTAAAATCGGATTATATTGACGAGTGTTCTCAATTATGGGCTCGGCAGGCTAAGGTCGTTTCGACGACATTTATAAATACGCTTTTTTGCGTTATCGTAGCTTTGATCGCTTATGTTTATCTTCTTTGTGTATGCGGTAAAAATAAAAACGGAGAACGTCTGTCTTTATGGGTAGATAATGTTTGGACAGAGATACATCTTGCATTCATTATCGGCGTTGTTGTTGGCATAGCAGCGCTTTTGATGATAGCTGTGGAAGAACTTTTTTATAACAACACTGTCTTCGATCTTTATTTGCTTGAACCGATTCTTATTATCGCTGTGATTCTTGCGTGCTCTGTTTTCCTTACATCAAGTCTTTCTGTCATCAGAAATATCAAGGCGAAAAAGTTCTTGGATTCAACACTTGTTGTCATAATCATGCGCTTTATCGTTAAAATAACAGTGAAAGTTTTAAAATGGATATTTGATCACCTTAAATTATTTTTTGTCGCTTTGATAAGTTTATTTTCAAAAAAATCGGGGCTGATTTTGATCTCGGCATTGAGTGTTTACAGCTTTGTTATATTTTTATTTGGTATATTTACGTACGAAATGCCGGTCTTTATTTTATCTGCAGGGATTATTTTTCTTCTTGCCGCTTTCTTTGTCGGTTATAAGTCGAAAGATATAGATGAGATAAAAAAGGGTGTTGCAATGATACGAAACGGTAATGTTTCGTATAAAATCCCGAATCTCAAAAGTGTTGATATGGATATACTTGCAAATAACATCAACGATATAGGTCGTGGACTTGAAGAATCCGTTAAAGCACAGCTAAAATCCGAAAGAATGAAAACAGAACTTATAACCAATGTTTCACATGACCTCAAAACACCGATAACATCAATTATTAATTATTCGGAACTTCTTTTGAAATCAGAAGGACTTTCCGAGGAGGCGAGGGATTATGTTAACGTAATATCAAAAAAAGGGGAGAGGCTTAAAAAACTTACACAGGATCTGTTCGATATTTCAAAGGCACAAAGCGGAAATGAAAATATTATTGTCGAAAAGATAGATCTTTCCGTGCTCATTGAACAGTCTCTTGCTGAAAATGAAAGCGATATGAAAAATTCGGGACTAACGTTCTGTGTTAATACTCAGAAAGACCTTTTCATAAATGCCGACGGACGAAAAATATCCCGTGCGGTAAATAATCTTATAAATAACATTATTAAGTATTCTCTTAAAAATACAAGAGTATTTATTTCTGCTTCCGAAAAAGGTGATCATGTTATTGCGGAATTTAAAAATATCTCATCGTATCCTATGAATTTCAGCGCAGAAGAAATTGTCGGAAGATTTGTTCGCGGTGACGAATCAAGAACGACTGACGGTAACGGCCTCGGTCTTGCTATCGCAAAAAGCTATACAGAGCTCTGCGGCGGTTCCTTTGAAATTGTCGTAGACGGCGATATGTTCAAAGCAATTATGAAATTCAAAAGATATTGAAAAACAAAAGCTTATATAATAAAATAATAGCGCAATATAAGATAAGAACTCCGAGAATTTCTCGGAGTTCCTAACTTATATCGTATATTGCATTATCAATCCGTCTTCAACAGGTTTTGAATAGAGGTTTTTGCGTTCTCCGACCTGGCGGAAGCCCATAGAGGTATAAAGTGCAATTGCGGCTTCGTTCGATTTGCGGACTTCGAGGAAAACCTCTTTGCATTCCTTTTCTTTAGCTCTGTTTATTACGCTGTAAACAAGCTCTCTGCCGTAGCCCATACGTCTTTTATCGGGGGTTACAGCGACAGAAATGATCTCTGCGTTGTCCGGTACGAAAAAATATATACAATGACCGGTTATTTCGCCTTCATCCTCTATTACGTCAACATAAAATGTTTGACTTTTTAAAAATGAATAAATGCTTTCTTCTGTTTCAGGTGTTGAAAAACATTCGTTTTCTCTTTTTACTATGCCTTTAACATCTTTCTTTTCTGCTTTTCTTACTGTGAACATTTTTATCTCCATTAATTTTTATCAAAAAGCTTTGATATGTATGACTGAATTTCATTTGCACATTTTTCGTAGGTCTGCAGGTCTGCGCCGAATGGGTCGGATATGCCGTTCCCCAAGACCTCTATTTTATTTGCGGCTTCGGGAAATGCCTCTTTTAAAATAACCGCATGCCCCGATGTCATCGTGTATATTTTGTCTGCGGATCTTATATCTTCGGGGGTTACCTGAGCTGCTCTGTGTGATGAAATATCTATACCGAATTTTTTCATTACTTCAACAGAAAAATCAGACGGATATGCGCCGCTTTCCGCATATATACCTGCGCTTTTCGCTCCGCTTCCGTAGATTTTGTTAAAAAAGCCTTCAGCCATAGGGCTTCTGCATGTATTACCGGTGCAAACAAATAAAACGTTCATGTGCTCTTCCTTTCAGCGTTTATTGTTGACAAATCAATTCTTATATGTTATAATAACATAAATATTATTTATTTTATTATACACCTTTTGACCCATTTCGTCAAGTCATTTATTAATTTTTT
>SVMP01000012.1 GCA_015067385.1 Oscillospiraceae bacterium
AGCTGCAAGGTCGCCGTCGCCCTGATATGTAAAGATAACATTATCGGGAAGAGCTCTTTTAATACCTGTAGCAACAGCAGGCGCTCTGCCGTGAGGAGCCTGAACCATGTCACAGGAGAAATAGTTGTATGCCATTACCGAGCATCCTACGGGAGCAACGCCGACAGCTGTTCCGAGAACACCGAGTTCTTCAAGAACTTCGCCTACAAGACGGTGAACGATACCGTGGGTACAGCCGGGGCAGTAATGTGTTACCGCATCGGTAAGACCTTTTGTTTTCTGGAATACGATACTCATTATTTGTTACCTCCGTTCAATTCACAGAGTTTTGCATAAACTTCCTTCGGTGTCGTAACGATACCGCCGGTGTGTCTGAGAAGTTCAACGGGTTTTTTGCATTCAACGGCGAGCTTGACGTCGTCTGTCATCTGACCCATGTTGAGCTCAACAGTAAGAATATTTTTAACATTGGGGTTGTCTTTGATCTTGTCAAATGCTTTGGTGGGGAACGGATATACGGTTATGGGGCGGATAAGACCTACCTTGATACCTGCCGCTCTTGCTTCGTCGATAGCGGATTTGGAAACTCTTGCGGCAATACCCATGGCAACGATGATGATCTCAGCATCTTCGGTCATGTATTCTTCGTATCTCTGTTCGTTTTCGCAAACCTTTGCGTAACGCTCGAAACGTTCGAAGTTCTTTACTTCAAGCTGTTCGGGCTGGAGATAAAGAGAGTTGATTATATTGTGTTCTCTTTCGTTTTTGTGGCCGTTTGTTGCCCAGGGCTTTTCTTTCTTTTCAGGGGTGGGTATGTTGTCGAAAGAAACAGGTTCCATCATCTGACCGAGAGTACCGTCAAGAAGAAGCATTGCGGGCATACGGTATTCTTCAGCTTTGTCGAAAGCGATGAACACATAGTCGATTATTTCCTGAATGCTGTCGGGTGCATAAACGAGAAGATGAGCATCACCGTGACCGGGTGCCTTTGTTGCCTGCCAATAGTCAGACTGAGAGGGCTGGATACCGCCGAGACCGGGGCCGCCGCGCTGTACGTTTATTATAAGGCAGGGAAGGTCACTGCCGATGATGTAGGAGATACCTTCTGTTTTAAGTGAAATACCCGGAGAAGATGAGCTGGTCATTGTTCTTACGCCTGCAGATGCTGCGCCGAGTACCATGTTGATAGCCGCTACTTCGCTTTCTGCCTGAAGGAATGTTCCTCCGAGCTTGGGAAGCTTTTTGGAAAAATATGCGGCAACTTCTGTCTGCGGAGTTATGGGATAGCCGAAAAAGTGCATACAGCCGGCTCTTATTGCGGCTTCGGCAATCGCTTCGTTGCCTTTCATTAATACTTTATTCATATTAAAGTCTTCCTTTCTTATTCTTTTTCAACCGTGATAACGCAATCGGGGCACATCTTCGCACAGAATGCGCATGCGATACACTTTGTTATGTCTGTCATCGCGGCGGGAGAATATCCCTTTTCATTGAGATTTTCGGTGTCAAGTATAAGGAGTTTCTTCGGACATGCTTCAACGCACAGACCGCAACCCTTGCATCGATTAACATTTATCGTTATCTTGGACATTGTAATATCCCTTTCATTATAATATAAATATAATAAATTATTATAGCACATGTTTTGTCGGAATGGAAGAGAAAGCGGATTTTTTTCATAAAAAAGTCAGAAAATACGCCCTTCCCCTTCCTTATTTTTTTCTCTCTTTTATTTTTTATCGCATTACGAAAAATGATATTGACAATAATTACATAACGTGATAATATTATCACAATAATTCACACGTAACGTGAATTATAATGCTTTTCAGTCGCCTTGAAATAAGTAAAAGCATAATATGTTAATACAAAGGAGATACAGAATGAAACTGATTTCGGACAAACGTATAGAATTCAAGAAGATCGGATTCTTATTTTTGTCGGTGTTTACGGTAATATTTGTTTCTGTCGGAAGACTATTTGAGCTTTTCGGTATTTATGTGGACACTTCGGCGGACGTTGCGCTCATATATACTGTTTGCGGGTCGTTTGCATCTTACTGTGCGGCGTCTGCAAGTGACAAGATAAATATTGCCAAAAACGGCTTTGTTGACCGTCTCGGAACGGATAACGAAAAGGGTGATGGCAGTGAATAAACTTCTTAATGATGATTTTGGAAAGGCGATGTTTTTATGACAGGGATAGGGCTTGTTTTAAATTGTAAGAAAATGTTGGATTCAAATACTGTTTATATGTGGGGATGCTACGGTCAGAAGCTTACTTCTGATCTTATCGAACGCAAAGCTAAACAGTATCCGAACAGATTCAGCGCGGCTCGCAGGGAGTTTTTGCGTACACTTGCCGAGAGCGGTGAATGGTATGCATGTGACTGCGCGGGTCTTATAAAAAATTATTTCTGGGGCGGATTCGGCAATAAGATCAGATATTCCGCATTAAACGATTACGGTACGGAGAGTATGAAAAAAGCTTCCGTAAGAACGGGGAAGATCTCTCAAATGCCGCAAATACCGGGAATCGTTGTTTATAAAAAGGGACATATCGGCGTTTATGCAGGCAACGGAGACGTTATCGAATGCACGATCGGCTCACGCGGGGACGGTGTTGTTCTCACGAAACTACCCGAAGCCGGTTGGACCGATTGGTTTTTTGCTCCCGATGTTGATTATGAGGACGATCCGCCGATTCAAAAAATATATGTTAAACCTAAAATAATTGATGTTTTTAAAAAATTGATAACAAGGAGAGATAAATTAAAATGAAAATAGATTGGAAAAGGAAGCTTTCTTCAAGAAAATTCTGGGCAATGCTCGCAGCCCTTATTCTTTCTGTTTTAACAGCGTTCGGCGTTCCCGAACTGAAAGGTGAACAGGTCGTTGTTATCGTGACGGGAATAGGTGCGATCGCGGTGTATATGTTAGCGGAGGGTGCGGTCGATAAAGAGGCTGTTTCGGGCGGAGAGCATACGGAAGATATTGATGAAACGGATGATTCGGAATGACTGAAAATCTTGAAAAACGTGTGCATGATTATTCATTGAGAGTCAGCGAGATACTTTGTCCGAACGTAATTTTAGGACGTAAAGGCAATGTACCGGATACCGTTATCTTTGCTTCGATCGACGATAAAAATTTTCATGAACGCTTTCTCGACGGTGCTTTCGGCAAAGCTCCGCATTATGTTATTTTGCGTGACGGTACGGTTTTGAATTATATTTCGGTAACGGACAGCTCCTCGTATTTTACAACTTCTCCGTTGTCCGATAATGAAAATTATTTCGCTAAGGCAAAGGGACTTGTTTCCTTCAGACCCGTTAATGTTGCGTTATATTCGGTTTCGGTCCTTGTTGAAGGCAGCGATGTCAACGACGAACAGCTCCTCGCCGCCGCGGCGCTTCTTCGCCTTATAAGCATGAAATTTATTCGTGTTTACAGAAAAAAACTGCCGCCGGATGTTAATCACATCATCCCTGCGACAGCCCTGTCTTCGAAATATTCATTTGGTGCGAAAATTGAGGATATTCTTGAGCTCTTCAAGAAAAAGCCGATCTGATCAAGGCATATTTTCTTCGAGCTTTTCAATGCCTATGTCCGAATAAAAATCGCCGCGTTCAATATGCTTCATTTCGTGCTTCAACGCCCTGTCCTGAGCCGAAACCGATAAGTTTGAATTTATATAAACATTGTAATCTCCGTTTTCGTCCTTAACGGTAACGCCGTATATTGTGGACGGAAGACGGACGAGCCTTACATATACTTCTTCCATCTTATGACTGCTTGAGTGCCTCTATTATTCTTATTGCTTTTTCAATATCTTCCTTGCTTGCGCTCTTTGAAACGGAGAAGAGCATCTGCATTTCGGGACGGGAATGCAGCATGTTTCTTAAAGAGATTATTTCTTCGTCGAAACGTGCGTTGTTTTTAAGATTATAGTTCTCATATCCGAGTTCTATATCGTCATTGACAAGCTCTTCGATCGATACGTTAAAGTAATCGGCTATCTTTCTTATTGTGGCAAGATCGGGCTCTCGGTTAGCTGTTTCCCACATGGCGATCGTGCTGAGCGCTACGCCCAATTCTTTTGCAAGCTCACGCTGAGGCATGCCTTTTCTTTTTCGCAGAGCACGTAATTTCAGGTTAAATGACATTGTATTTTCAATCCTTTCGGCAGTAATATGAGACCTATTATTAATATTATATCTCACTTTAAGTGATTTGTCAAGAGTTTTTTTAGTGTTTTCTGAGAAAAATTTCACGCAAAATTGTATAAATCGGAGGTGTCGTGGTTCTATTGATGTACAGTAAAAAATATTGCGCAGAGCTTGTCAAAATGTATTATGCAAAGGCTTCTCCGGACTTTTATGAACATGAGGCTGTTGAACGGGCATTGGAGAAAACCGATCCGGAAATGAGGAAAGAGTATGATAAACTTTTTTCTTTCTTTTTTGAGAACGGCAGACGTAACGTTAATGCAGTCGCCATCGAATTTTTTATTTCGCCCGCAACTGTTTACAGGCGGCTCGACCGACTTTGCGAGGCTGTAAACGACGAACTTTGCGCAATCAAAAATAAATCAGAAGCGGTTTAAAAGGCTTGACAAAGATGTTTGGATAATGTATAATTGTATAAAATATGTCTCAAAATTCAGGAGGCCTTTTATGCTTAATATTGCTATGCTCTCACGTTGGCACGTTCACGCGGACGGTTACGCGAACGATTTCAGAAGAACAGGTAAAGTAAATATCAGCGCTGTTTGGGACGAGGATCCCGTCGAAGGCGCAAAATGGGCTGAAAAGCTCGGTGTCGAGTTCATTGCGGATCTCGACGAACTTCTTGCAAGAAAAGATATCGATGCTGTCTGCTGCTGTACTCCCACGACAATGCACAAAGACGTTCTTATCAAAGCCGCAAATGCAGGCAAACATATCTTCTCCGAAAAAGCTATGGCAACGACCGTTGAGGATTGCCTCGCTATCGAAGAAGCCGTTAAAAAAAATAACGTCACTTTCATGCTCTCTCTTCCCCATAAGAGCAGACCCGATGTTCAGTTTATCAAAAAAGCTATCGATAACGGCGATTTCGGCGATGTTACTCTCGTCCGTGTCCGCAACGCCCATAACGGCATGAGCGCAAACTGGCTCCCCGAATACTGGTACGATGAAACGACCGCAGGCGGCGGCGCTATGATGGACCTCGGCTGTCACGGTATGTATCTTCTTTCGATGTTCCTCGGCAAACCGAAGAATTATGCGGCTGTTTATTCCGCACCTTTCGGTAGATCCGTTGACGAAAACGCCGCAGCTCTCATCGAATTCGAAAACGGCGCCACCGGCATTTCCGAAACTTCTTTCATCTCTTACGGCTCTCCGTATATCATCGAGGTTCACGGCACAAAGGGCGTTCTTATCTCCACCGACGGCGATGTGAAATTCAGAAATTTCAAGACCGAAGAATATCAGAACGGCTTCATTTCACCCAAACTTCCCAAACCCGGCCCGTATCCCCTCGACCTTTTCGTTGACGTTTGCATTAACGGCGAACCTACCCCCGCAGAGTTCGGCACAAAAGTCGGCATCGAACTTACCAGACTTCTGGAAGAAACTTATAAGGTTAATGCTTCAAAATAACAAAAAACGGTGTGATCCTCTGGTCACACCGTTAACTTTTATCTTATTTTCTCCGCAATCTCCATCAATTCCCGTTCGGCTTGGATATCGTTGGGGTAGGGGTATGTTTTTGCGATATTTTCAAACTGCTTTCTGATCTTTTCGGCTTTTGCGGTGTCATTTTCGCAGAGCAGAGCGTAAACGTATTCCGTTCGAAGAACAGACGGGAAGTTTTTCATCTGTTTCATGAAAGTTTTCTGCTCTTTTGTAAGCATTAAGTCAACGATCTCTTTTCTGTTTTCGCCCGTCATTTCGATAAACATTCTGTCGCAGACGAGCAGATTTCTGTGAAGACCTACCATTCCGCTTTCGATAGAGAGCATATGTTCCATCAATTTGTCGGCTTCTTCAAAGTTTTCCTTATCCATAAGTCTGTTGCAGATAAAAACTCCGAGAGTTGCAACCATGCTGTTTTTCATTGCTTCATCGGACGGCAGTTTAAACCATTCATCCGGCATATCCTTGAGCCGTACGCCGTTCGAGATCTGTTCGTTTGCTTTCATCTGCACCCAGAAAGCGCGCATTGCCTCGGGGCTTTTAGTCAGCGAAAAAGCGTTGTAGCCGTCATTGTCGATCGTTCCCATTCGCATCGGCACACCGTTCATTATCGCAATAATATAGCCGATCGCAGTAAAAAACAGCAGAACGGTCGAGACGAAAAACACGTTTTTGAACAAAATGAACAGGATCAGAAAAACCGTTGATGCAATAACGTTCATCAGCGAGCCGCCGAGATTGTAAAGCGTTACGGGGATCTTGCCGTCGATCATGTCGGGAGGAGACATCAGACATTGACCGCCTGTTCCGGCGATAGAAAGACGTTTCAGCCTGATCCTGCCGCTTTCCTTGACCCACATAAAGCTGAAAATGCGGAACGAGCTGAATTTGTAGCCCGACATCAAGCCGAAAACGAGGTGTCCGGCTTCGTGAATGATAAGTTGAACAACGATCGCCGCATACATCGAAAGAAACAGTCCGCCTGCGATCAGAAGCGTTTGTCCGATCGGACGTTCTTCATCAAAATTTTGTCCTATTACCGTACCTATAAAAAAGCCGCAGAACATGCCTATCCCAAGGAAGAAAAGCGTCGGGATGATCTGCTTTAAGCCTTTGTTTTTCTTTTTTTGTTTATCCATTATGTTCCCTCTTGGTTGATTTTTTATTATTTTACATCTTATTGCGGCGTTTGTCAATGCTGTTTGTTTTGAATTAACTTTTTTTCGGGAAAAAATAAAGAAGACGGGCTTTGACCTGTCTTCTTTTGACTTTATAAAGCAAATATCACGCACAGAAGTGCATATATAACTGAAAAACGAAAAAGGGGTTTTAGAAGATTTGCGTATAGATTCAAACTCACGTAACACTGTTATTTTAGTGATATTCCGTCTGTGACGGAGTGATATTTTTGCTATACAAAAGAGATATTGAAACCTGCGGTTTCAGTGATATTATATTCGCCGATAAACTGCCGAAGGCAATATCACTTGCGAAGCAAATATCACGCACCGAAGCGCATATAACTCGCTGTCAGCGAATATAACTGAAAAACGACAAGTTTCGATTGAAACTTGTCGTTTTTCTTGGCGGAGAAGAGGAGATTTGAACTCCTGCGCCGGTTTCCCGACCTACACCCTTAGCAGGGGCGCCTCTTCACCAACTTGAGTACTTCTCCGTGTGTCAGTGAAAACATTTGTTTTTATTTAGCTTATCTATTATACCACAAAAAAAAGTAATTTGCAAGAGGTGTTTGCTTGAAAATATCGAACAAATTGTAACAATACCAACAGAACCTCTTTGTTATGAGAGGTTCTGTTGGTATTGGATGCTAATCTTACCAAACATCACGCGCCGTTAAAATGTTAACGTATTCACTATGGTTTCTTGCACCGTAATATGTTGCCCAAAGCGATCCGTCTGCTTTTTGGACGAGAATACCCTCTCCCCCGTAATATGTTAATCTGAAATCAACAACATCAGTAAAGGATTCCGCTTGCTTGATAGATCTTTGATGTGTGTATCTGATTAAATCTTCTCCGAGAGGATCTTCTCCAAAAATCAGTTTACCGTCTGTCGTTAAAGCGACGGGAATATCGAATTCATGAAAAATATCGATCATTGCAACGTTTTCAAGTGAGAAATCCGTGCCGTACGAAACAACAGTACCGTCACTTTTCAGCCCGATTACCATCTCACCGTTTACTGCAATGTCTATAATATCCGTCCATGCTTCTATTTCGGGATAAACACCTTCAACTTTTTCAAAACTGCCGTCCGATAAGATATTATCGCAAAACGTTATTGTTCCGTCATGATTAAGTATAATTATTTTGCTGTCATATTGTCCATTGCCCAAATTTTTGGAAATACGTAAAACTTCCTTGGCATCTATCGGAATGCATGCTCCGTATAACATGTATATGGGACCTTTTTCTGTGTGTACAATATATTCTCCTGCATATGCATGCTCAATTTTTGTTATTTTGTATGATTTTGATATTTTGTTTATTATAAACGTCATTTCATCATCAAAAAGATCGATAACTTTTCCGTCATCGCAAAAGACGAATCTTCGGCAGGAAACATATAAAGCGTTATCTATTTCGGGGACAATCTTGCCTGATTCATATGCGCCAATGTTTATAACCTTTCCGTTTATAACAATATTTTCGGAATCAAGATAACTTTGTTTTCCTATTTGAAGCCCTTCTTCCGGAAAACTTGGTTGATGAACTTCTTCTATAAAATCATCTTTTTTCAGTGTTGTTACAAATGGTGTCAGATAAATTATATGATTGTTGTATGTGGACCAAAGTGATCCGTCCGATTTTTGAACGAGTATCGCATCCAGTCCGTCATAAAAAGCAAAATCGATAACGTCCGTAAAGCATTCCGCCTGCCTGATCGTTCGTTGGTACGGATATATGATATGATCGGATTCATACGGGTCTTCGCCGAATATCAGCCTTCCGTCATTTGTCAGCGCTACGGGAATATGAAGATCCGCACTTCCATCATCGGCAATATCTATCATTGCAACGTTTTCTGCGGTAAACTCCGTGCCGTATGAAACGACCGTACCGTCGCTTTTCAGTCCGATAATCATATCTTTGCAGGCAACGATCTCCGTAATATCCGTCCATGCTTCAAGTTCGGGGCAATCTATTTCAATTTTACTGAAATCCGTGCTGTCGTGAAAGCTCAAAGTTCCGTTTTGATCAACGGCTGTTATTATTGACGTTCCGTTGAGATCGAACAGGGCAATATCCTTTGCTTCGGTTTTAATGTAATTATACTCATAGGTATAATCGCTTTTCAGTTCGATCAGCGGATAATAGACCGTTCCGTCTTTTGCATATAAAACATCGATCTGATTCCAGTCATTGAAGAGAGCCTTTTCTCTTTCAATTCTGATTATCGGATCAGTTTTGTTTATTTCAAACAGTGCTTCTGATATGGATCCCGATGAGTTATTGTAATACAAATCTACAATGCTTCCGTCGTCGCAAAAAATATATCTGTTATGTGATACATATGTCGCATTTTTTATATCAGAGTATTTTTTGTCTGTCCAATCCTTCAGGCTGATAACTTTACCGTCTTGAACACTATATCTGCTATCAAGATAATGGTGTGTCCTTACGGGAAGTTTTTCTTTTGGTGGGTTTTGTTCTTCGCTTTCGACCTCGTTTTCGGGTTGCTGCGTGTCGGTCGTTCCTTCTTGATCTGTGACTTGGGTTCCCTGCTCTTCAACGGATATTTCGGGAATATCGGGAGTGTTTATATCTTCTTGAATATTTGAATTACATGCGCTTAAAAGCAGCAGAAAAGCGAGTATTGAAATATATACGGATTTAAATTTTTTCATCGTCATTACCACCTTTCGATAAATAAATTATATCAGTTTTTATATCGGTTGTCAATAACTGATTTAATTGATTAAAGTATTGCTTTTTCCTGCGAAATATGCTATACTTTGATTATAGTTAAACTTACCGATGCATTATCCGAAAAATAAAGAAAGTTGGGACGATGTAAATGAAACTCGAAAGCAGTAATAAATTTCTTCAGTCGTCTTTTGAATGGGCGGCGGAAAAAACGAAAAGATTTGTTGTTACAGGCACGAAAAACGGCGAAATAAACAAAGGCGAAGGACCGAGATGGTACGGTCCGAACCGTCATAATACAGACGGGCCGACCGAAGAGTGGGCTCAGCCGAAAGATTATAAGCCTGCTTTCTGGGCAGGTTATTTTGACCGTACGGCATACTATATCCGAGATTACGCTCATCAGGCGGCAGGTGCATATCTTGTCGGGCTTGAAGAAGAGCTTTACAATATGCTTTACACCTATGCGAGCAACGCAAGTGAGGCAACAGGTTGGTTTGCGCCTTGGGCGTTTAATTTTGACGGCAGCGTTTATTATATGGATACGCCTTACCCCGACCTTTTCGTCCGAGAGATAACCGCACAGTTCGAGCTTGTTGAACGAACATATACAAACTATCTGTGGAGCGGTGACAGACGTTATATCGAAAATGATGTTATCTTTAATTTTATCGAGAAGGTCATGACCGTTCTTGTCGATAATCTTGACGGCGTTCTTCTTGAAGAAAAGAACGGCATTCCGGAGGGCTTCGGCGATATCTGGCATATTTCTTCAACGTATAACGAAAGAGGCTTCCACGCAGTCGAGGCGGCGGACAGTATTGCGGCGATGTATCAGGCGCTTATCGCATATGCAAATATTCTTAAACTCAGAGGAAATGAGGAAGAATCCGAAAAACAGTTCAAGCGTGCAGAAGACCTTCGGGCATATTTTAACAATGAATGGAGCGTCGTTGAGGGAAGTGATATGTTTGCTTATGCGCTCGACAGTAAGGGCGTAAAGCATTATGAATGGTACAAAAACGGCGGCGAGATACACGGCGGCGAAACAGTAAAATTCATTCTTTACAAAAAACTTTCCTATCCCGGCGAACGTAACGATAAACTTATCGATTATATTTTTGAATGCGAAAAAAATGAGAAGACAAGAGAAGACAATGTTGAAAGTTATACTTATCTTCCCGACATCTTTTTCACTCAGAGACGCCCCGAACTTGCATGGTTCTGGATGAATCACATTATCAATATAAAAGACGAGCCCCATGAACATAAATCTCAGGGTACGAACGGCGACTATCCCGAGATCTCCTTTACGTTCGTTGCCCATGCCGTTCAGGGACTTATGGGCGTTTCGACCGATGCGGCTTCCGATAAACTGTTTACCCTGCCGAATCTTCCCGAAGAGGTAAACGACGTTAAACTTACGGATATGAAATTCGGCGAGCATTTCGTTGATATTTTCGAGGATAAAAACACCGTTACCGTTAAAAACAACGGCAAGAAGCCTTTTATCTGGTTCTGCGGTTTTGACGGAACGGTAAGCTCCGAGCTTACTGTTGAACCGGGAGAAAGCAAAACTGTCTGTAAATAAAGGAGTTTTACTATGATACAAAAAGCATTGGGCGCTCCCGAATGGCTGACAAGAGGAGCAGTATATCAGATCAATCCCCGAACATTCTCTTCCGAGGGAACGTTGAAGGCGATAACGAAAGAACTCCCGTTTTTAGCCGAAATGGGCTTTACAACTATTTATTTATGCCCGATCTTTGAGCATGACGCTTCCGAAAACAGAGATAACTGGAGCGACCGACAGAAGAAATACGAAACGCAGAATCCGAAAAATCAGTATCGTATGAACGATTATTTTGCCGTAGACGAAGAATACGGTACTATGGAAGATCTTCGCGAATGTGTTGATGAATGTCACCGCCTCGGCATGAGATTGCTTCTTGATCTCGTTTATTTCCATATCGGACCGAATGCGAATATTCTCAGATCGCATCCCGAATTTGCAAAACAGGACGAGGACGGCAATTTCATCAACGGTCCGTGGCATTTTCCGCAGTTCGATTTTAACCATCAGGGCTTGCGTGAATATCTGTGGTGCAATATGGTCTATTATATTTCCGTCCTTGATGTTGACGGTTTTCGCTGTGATGTTGCGGATATGGTCCCTCTCGATTTCTGGTACGAAGCACGCCGCAGGATAACAGCCGTAAAACCCGATGCCGTTCTTATCAACGAAGGTAGTGACGGTCGTTCTCTTTATGCCGCATTTGATGCGATCTACGGATTTTCGTGGCACAGTCATCTTTATAACGTTCTTTTTAACGGAGAAAAAGTAACCAATCTGCGCGCCGATTGGGATAAATTCCGTAGGGAATGTCCTTCGGGCAGCTTCGTTTTACGTGATTTGGAAAATCACGACACCGTTACCGACTGGCCCGACAGAATTGAGGTCATGGCAGGTCATCGGGGTATGGATATGGTACTTGCTTTGAATTATACCGTAGACGGGCTTCCCATGGTCTACTGCGGTAACGAGATTGCGGATACCGCAAAAGTCAATATGTTCGCAAACCGATTCTATCCCGGAAAATACGAGTTTACTTCCCGTGATGCCGATGCGAAAAACACTCCCGATTCTCTTACACGGCAGTCTCTCGTTAAAAAACTCAACGCTTTCCGCAAGGAAGACATTCGCCTTGTTTACGGTAAAACGGAATGGCTCGATACCGACCGTCCCGACGATATTATTGCGTTCAGCCGTACATATGAAGGCAAAAATGTCTGGTTTATCTGTAATCCCAAAACCGAGCCGTGTACCGTTAACATCAGCGGCGGAATCCCCACGGATGCAGAAAGAGTTGCCGTTTCGGGTGTTGAACAAAAGAACGAAAACTTGTTCGAACTCGAACCCTACGGCTTTATTATCGTGAGAGATTAGTTGAAATTATATTGTAAAAAGGCGGTTCAATATGGAATTATCAAAAGAAACATTACTTCTTCTTGAAGATATCGAACGCAGGATCGACCCCGAAACCGAGGAGGATCTCGAAAAACAGTGGCTTGATTTTACATATGGCAGATTTGAGGGCGAGATATTTTGCCCGAATCGCAAAAAGCTGTCTGTGCCGTCTGTCGAACCCCCGTTTATCAATATAAACGATGCTATAAAAGATTATGAGCTTATGCTTCGCGGTCAGCTTGCAGGTGTTTCAGGTGCTCTTAACGGCACTCATAATACCCTTTGCATCCGTGCAAATTACGGCACGGGCATTATGACATCTCTTTTCGGTGCTGAGATCTTTATCATGCCGTATGAGAACAACACCTTGCCCACGACACGTCCGTTTAACGATACGGAAAGGATCCGCAGAACCGTCGGGCAGGGGCTTCCCGATGTTATGAACGGCTTCGGAAAAAACGTTTTCGAATTCGGCGAATTTTGCGCCGAGATATTTGAAAAATATCCGAAGATAAAAAAATACGTTAATGTTTATCATCCCGATACTCAGGGGCCGCTCGATATTTGCGAACTGCTCTGGGGCTGTGATATGTTCTATGCGCTTTGCGATGAACCCGATCTTGCGCACGCCATGCTTTCGCTTATAACGGACGCTTATATCGCCGTTATGGATAAATGGTATGATATTTTTCCGAAAAATACGGTTCTCAATCATCATTGGGGCGGACTTTGCCATCAGGGAGCGATCGTTTTACGAAGCGACAGCGCAATGAATATTTCTCCCGAAATCTACAGGGAATTTTCCATGCCTTACGATAAGAAGCTTCTCGATTATTACGGCGGCGGTGTTGTCCATTTCTGCGGCAGAGGCGACCATTATATCGATATCATGTCCGAGCTTGACGGACTTTACGGTATAAATATGTCTCAGCCCGAATGTAACGACATGGAAAAAATCTATAAAAATACCGTCGATAAGGGCATAAAGATCCTCAGCTTCAACCACGGCAGAGCTCTTGCGGATAAAGACCGTCCGGGCGGATTTAATCACTGTTTGAGCGTATAAAAAGCCGATGTAAAAGCTTTTTGACAAGAAAATCGCAGAATGTCAAGGCTTCTTTATGGACAATTATCCGCAGCTGCGGTATACTTTGATTGCTTTTAGCAAAGCAGAAAACTGACAGGTGAACAGATTATGGAAATAGGTATCAAATTAAAAAACGCGCGAACGGAAAAAGGTCTGACGCAGGAACATGCCGCGGAATTGCTCGGCGTCAGCAGACAAACCGTTTCAAATTGGGAAAACAATAAATCGTACCCCGATATAATAAGCGTTATCAAAATGAGCGATATCTATTCCGTAAGCCTCGATCATCTGCTTAAGGAGGAAGTATCCGTGGATAAAAATTATTGCGAATTTCTTGAAGAAAGCACAAGCACCGTAAAAGCAAAAAGAAAAGTTGAAAAGATCATTTTGTTTTCAACGTATTTCATCGTCTGGGCGATCGCCCTTCTGATAACGTGGCTCGTCAAAGCACCTGTTTCAGCCGATCTTAATCTGATCTTCAAGTGGATCCTGCTGCCGCTTATCCTGTTTTCGGGAACGGTTATCGTTGCAAAAAACGATTATTTCGGTAAAGGCAACTGGTTCTGCGTTCTTGCGGCGGCTTTGACATTTCTTACTGTCCCGTTTGCAAGCTATGTCGAAACACCTCAATCCGTTGAAGGAACGGCATCTATGGCATATATCTTTATTTTCCCCGATTTTACATATATGCTCATCGGCGCAGTCATTTCCGTGATAGGCATCGTTGTCGGAACGGTATGGAGAAAACGTAAAAAAGAAGATAAATAACGGAAAGTCTGTACATTCATATAGAGATGTGCAGACTTTTTATTGTAACTTCGTTTATGTTTTTATCTTGACTTTTTCGTTTGATTGTAAATTTATTTATGTTTTATCTTGACTTTTTTTTAAATTGCGGTATAATTAAATAAAAACCCTTCAGGAGGGTATGTTATGAGTAAAAGACAGATAATCAACTTTATAAATTTTATTCGCGGCTGTGAGCCGAGAGACCCGAGAATAGATCTCGTTGAACCCGTAAGAGAACAAATTGCGCTTCTCAAAAAATACAATTTCAAGGGCACATTCCTTTTACAGTACGATGCTCTTCTTATGCCCGAATATGTCGATATGTTAAAAGAACTTCCCACCGATCAGTTTGAGATCGGCGTATGGTTTGAAACAGTTCAGCCGCTCGTTGAAAACTGCGGAATGACTTGGCGCGGACGTTTCCCGTGGGACTGGCACGCAAATGTCGGCTTTTCCGTGGGTTACTCAAACGATCAGAAAAAAGCCATGGTCGATGAGCTTTTTGAAAAGTTCAATGAAACATTCGGCTATTATCCCAAGTCGTTCGGTTCTTGGGCTTTTGATATCGTAACTCTTAACCATGCCAACGAAAAATACGGTCTCGATGCTGCCTGCAACTGCAAGGATCAGGTCGGTACTGACGGCTACACCATGTGGGGCGGCTACTACGGACAGGGCTACTATCCGTCTAAATTCAATTCATTCTGTCCTGCGCAGACGAAAGAAAATCAGGTCAATGTCCCCATTCTGCGTATGCTCGGCTCCGACTATCTTTACCAGTATGACTACGGCTATAACGTAAACAGCAACGGTGAATCCGGTATTATGGGCGTTATTTCTCTCGAACCCGTATATGTTTCCAACATTACGGGCGGCGGCGGTGTCAACGAATGGAACGATTGGTATCTCGATCAGAATTTCAGCGGCAACTGCCTCTCCTTTGGCTACGCTCAGGCAGGTCAGGAAAACAGCTTCGGCTGGCCCAATATGAAAAAAGGTCTTTTCTATCAGTGCGAAAAGATGAAAGAAATGGTCGATCGCGGCGAACTTGAGATCGAAACCCTCGGCGAAACGGGACGTTGGTATAAAGAAACTTACGAAACAACTCCCGCCTCGACCCTCGTTGCCGATCACGACTGGAAAAACAGCGGTAAACGTACATGGTGGTACTGCTGTAAAAACTACCGTGTCAACTTCTACGCTGAAAACGGCAAGTTCTGGATCCGTGACTTCTATATTTTCGATGAAAATTATAAGGAAAGATATCTTGAGGGTATCTGCGATAAAGAATATCTCGAATACGATAATCTTCCCGTAATGGACGGTATTCGTTTCTGCGGTAATGGCAAACGTGCAGGTCTTTACATAAAACCGAAAGCAGACGGTACGGATAACGGTCTTGATTTTTATAATGTCAAATATTCCGAGGACGGAACATCTGCGATCCTCGATATTAAATACACTTATGTGGGCGATGTTAAGATCATTGCAAGCGAAGACGGAATCAAAATAACCGCCGATGAAAAAGACTTCGTTATCGAGCCTGTTTGCGCTGATTTTACCGACAAATACGTAACTGCCAAAAAGGTAAATGACAACAAAGCAGAGCTTTCCGCAAACGGCTTTGACTACGGCATCGATATTCTTTGCGGAACTCTCGATGATAATCTTACCGTTAATTCCGTAAATAAAACAGTTGAAATTAAGATCAAGTAAAAGAAGGATATAGTTATGAAAAGACAAATAGTTAACTTTATAAACTTTATCAGAGGCTGTGAACCGAGATTTGAGATCGATCTTTTAGAAACCGTTAAAGGTCATATCGATCTTCTTACAAAATACGGCTTCAAAGGTACGTTTCTTTTACAGTACGATGCTCTTATCAACCCCGAATATACCGATCTTATGAAAACTCTTCCTGCGGATCAGTTTGAGATCGGCGTATGGTTTGAGACTGTTCAACCCCTCGTTGAAAACTGCGGAATGAAGTGGCGCGGACGTTTCCCCTGGGACTGGAGTGCCAACTGCGGCTTTTCTGTCGGTTATGAAAACGATCAGAAAAAAGCAATGGTTGACGAACTTTTCGAGAAGTTCAAAGAGATCTTCGGCTATTATCCCAAGTCTTTCGGCTCATGGGCATTCGATATCGTAACTCTTAATCATGCCAATGAAAAATACGGTCTTGATGCGGCTTGTAATTGCAAAGAACAGGTCGGCACAGACGGTTATACCATGTGGGGCGGCTATTACGGACAGGGATATTATCCGTCTAAGTTCAATTCCTACTGTCCCGCACAGAATAAAGAAAATCAGGTCAAGGTTCCCATTTTCCGTATGCTCGGTTCCGACTTCCTTTATCAGTATGACTTCGGTCATAATATAAACAGTCAGGGCGAAAACTGTCGTATGGGCGTTATTTCTCTTGAACCCGCATATCTTTCCAGCGTTACCGGTGGCGGCGGTGTTAAAGAATGGAATGAATGGTATTTTGATCAGAATTTCAGCGGCAACTGCCTCTCCTTCGGTTATGCTCAGGCAGGTCAGGAAAATGACTTCTTCTGGAATCAGATCAAGCCGGGCCTTTACAGCCAGTGTGAAATAATAAAGAGAATGGTTGAAGAGGGTAAGCTTGAGGTTGAAACCCTCGGAGAAACAGGTCGTTGGTATAAAGAAACTTATGAAACAACAGCGGCAGCAACGCTTGTTGCCGATCATGACTGGAAAAACAGCGGCAAACGTACATGGTGGTACTGCTGTAAAAATTACCGTGTCAACTTCTATGCCGAAAACGGCAAGTTCTGGATCCGTGACCTTTATATCTTCAATGAAAAATATGAAGAAAGATACCTTAACAATGTATGCGTAAAGGATTATCTTGAGTATGACAATCTTCCCGTAATGGACGGTATGCGTTTCTGCGGCAACGGCAAACGTGCAGGTCTTTACATAAAACCGAAAGCCGACGGATTGGATAAGGGTCTTGATTTTTACGATGTCAAATATTCCGAGGACGGAACATCTGCAATTCTCGATATTAACTACACTCCGATCGGCGATGTTAAGATCGTTGCAAGCGAAGACGGTATCAGAATAACTGCCGAAGAAAAAGACTTCGTTATCGAACCCGTTTGCGCTGATTTTACAGATAAATTTGTAACTTGCAAGAAAGCCGATGACAATAGAGCAGAGCTTTCCGCAAACGGTTTTGACTACGGCATCGATGTTCTTTGCGGAACTCTCGATGATAAGCTTACCGTTAACTCCGAAAACAAAACAATCGAAGTTAAACTTAACTGATTATATTTAACATTAAAGACAGGTCTGTAAGTCCTGTCTTTGATGCTATATTAACTTTTTACTGCAAGATAAGAGGTTTTTTATGTTTATCGTTCATCCGTTCGAGGCTTTTTGTGGAAATGATCCGAAAATTCTGATCTTAGGCTCGTTCCCGTCCGTCAAATCGAGGGAAAATAATTTTTTCTACGGTCATCCGCAGAACCGTTTCTGGAAAGTTATATCTGCGGTCGTAAACTGTCCCGTGCCTGCCGATGTTGAAGCAAAAAAACAAATGCTTGACCGATACGGTATAGCTTTGTGGGATTCGATACATTCATGCGAAATTACGGGCTCTTCGGACAGCTCCATAAAGAACGTCACCCCGAACGATATTCGTCCTATACTCGAAAAATATGATATAAAAGCAATTTTTGCAAACGGAAAGACTTCGGGAATGTATTATGAAAAATATATCGAACCCGTTTGCGGAGTCAAAGCTACCGTTTTGCCTTCAACAAGCCCTGCGAATGCCGCATGGTCTTTGCCTAAGCTTGTTGACGCTTATTCCGTCATCTTGAAATATATCTAAAAAATACCGACAGATACTGCCGCATAATAGCAGACGAACAGGAACGGCGACAGCGGATAGCCTATCGAAGAGAATTCGACCGTCTCCTTTTTCCTTTTTTTAATAATATATTTCGGTAAAATATAAAACAGGATAGCCGAAAGCTCCGAAACTGCCAGTATAAGCGCTCCGCCGAAAATTCCCGAAGATGCCCAGAGGATAACGGTCAATGCAATATGTCCTTTATCTGCCGACAAAGAGCCTGTCTTCTTCGAAATAAAATTGATAAGAAGCATTATAAGCAAGCCGAAAATACCGCCGAAGACAAATGTTAAAAGCGGCCAAAGCGCAAATTCGGTCAAACATTGTGCTATCATTCGAAGCGTGGCGCAAACGCCCGTTAAAATAAGACCGATAAGCGGCACAAAACTGTTTATCGAATCGCAGATACACACGGTCACCGCCGCCGGTATCATAAGAATAACGAAAAGATCGGATGCTGTCATGTCGAAAAACGCAAACGATATACCCGCCGCAAGCCCGAAAAGTGCGGTCAGCGTGTATATCCACGGTGAAGATGCTTTTACTGCGGGATAAGTGTCCGACAGAAGCTCTTTTCTATATAATGTATTGTAAAACGGCACGGATCCTATTGCTGTTGCAAAGCAAAAAAAGACGACTGCCGCAAATATCACGTTTGTATAAACTTCTGGAAATGGCATATGTTTCTCCGGAAAAATGTTATTTTATTAAAGTATACCACGTTTTGTTTTTTTAGTCAATAAAAATATTAAAAACTACTTGAAAAACAGAAAAGATTGTAGTATAATAATAGTATCACTTTTATGTTTTACAATGAAAAAGTTTATATATACCTTATCGCAAGAAAGAAGTAATCTCTATGAACAACAACATCCTTTCGGCTATCGGTAATACTCCGATGGTGAGAATCAACAATCTCTCTCCGAATCCCAATGTGGAGATATTCGCAAAACTGGAGGGTTTTAACCCTACGGGAAGTATAAAGGACAGGATCGCCCTCAAAATGATCGATCAGGCAGAGACCGAGGGTAAACTCAAGCCCGGCGCTACGATTATCGAGGCAACATCCGGCAATACCGGTATCGCTCTTGCCATGATCGGCAGAGTCCGCGGCTATAATGTCGAGATCGTTATGTCAAGCGCTGTTTCGGTCGAACGTCAGAAGATCATCAAGGCTTTCGGCGGCACCGTAGTTCTGACCGATCCGACAAAAGGTACAGACGGCGCAATATGCGAATGTCGCCGCAGAGTTGAAGCTGAGCCCGATAAATATTTCCATCCCGATCAGTTTTCCAATATATACAATAAGCTTGCTCACTATAAAACGACCGCCGAAGAGATCTGGCATCAGATGGAAGGCAAAATAACTCATTTTGTCTCTGCTCTCGGAACATCCGGCACGATCATGGGCGTTGGCATGGGTCTTAAAGAAAATGACCCGAAGATCAAGGTCATTGAAGCTCAGCCTGTTCGCGGCCATTATATTCAGGGCCTTAAAAATATGCAGGAGGCCATTGTTCCGTCTATTTACCGTCCCGAGCTTATTGATGAACATATTATGATAGACACGGAAGAGGCTTTTGCCGTCGCACGCCGCATCGTTGCCGAAGAAGGTATCTTTGTCGGAATGTCTTCCGGCGCCGCTATGCTTGCCGCTATAGATGTCGCAAAGAGAATAGAAAAAGGTCGTATAGTGGTCATCTTCCCCGACAGAGGCGAAAAATACCTCAGCACTACACTTTTTGGTAACTGACAATGACAGATAAAAGGGCTGCTTTGATCAATAATTTAATTATGAGTACGGTTTTTTTCGTACTCTCGGCAGTCCTTTTTGCTTTTTCGTTTTATTATTCCGACGATTCTGAAATAATAAAGTTTTCGGATTCCGACGGCGTTTTGTTTTCGTCTGTTCCCGAAGATAAATATACTCCCGAAAGCAAAGATTCTCTGTTTTCTGCTGAGGATTACATCGGATTACCGCTGTACTATGCCGAAAACAGCAAAAAATATCATCTTTCAAAGGAATGTCAGTATATACGCAACAGTAAAAACGTTAAATACACAGACTATTATTCGGCAGTTTCATCAGGACTTTCCGCTTGCTCTTCATGCGGCTATCCCGATGATCTGCCTGATTGAAATAGGTCCACAGGAGGATTTTTATGTTAAGCAATGTTAAAATAACAAAAGGTGCTTGTGACTGGCGAATCTATCAGCAGATCGACGGTTATGCCGTTCTTGACCTCGAAGGCGTAAGTATCAAATATGACGATGCTCCGACATGGGTAAGAGTAGTCCGTGAAGACGATCTTTCTCTCGTCATCAACTGGACTCAGGCTGAGATCACCGGTGAAAAAACAGATGAAGACGGAACGACCGTCCGTACTTTCAAAATATCCTTACGTCTTCCCGCAGGCGGTCTTTACAGAATAGATACCACCGTTTCGGGCGGTATTACAGGTATTGACTGGAGCGCTCAGGGACAGAAGATCTATCACATCGGTGTCGGCGATCTTTTTGTTATAACAGGTCAGTCGAACTCCGCAGGCTACGGTCGTACCCCTGTTGCCGATGCGCCCGAACTCGGTGTTCATCTTTGTAAAAACAGCGAAGTGTGGACGCTTGCCGCACATCCCATGAACGACCCCGAAGACACAAAACACACCGTAAACAGAGAGCCTGCGTCCGGTCACAGTCCGTATCTCTCTTTCGCAAAAATGATGAAAAAAGAGCTCGGCTATCCGATCGGTCTTATTCAGGAATCCCTCGGCGGCAGTCCGATCTCTCGTTGGAACAAAAAAGTAAACGGCGATCTTTACAACAGCATGGTCGAATCCGTGTGCCGTTGTACCGACGGAGATATGCGTGTTGCGGGTATTCTCTGGTATCAGGGATGTTCCGATGCAAACGAAAACGATTCCGCCGTTTATTACACACGTTTCAAACAGATGGTCGAAGATATGAGAGCCGATTTTAAATCTCCCGATCTTCCCGTTTATACCGTTCAGCTCAATAAGGTTCACGATCAGGAAAATATCATCTGGGCAGATATCCGTGAGATACAGCGTCTTGCGGCAATCGAAATGAAGAATGTTTTCGTTGTTCCCTCCCTTGATCTTGCGCTCAATGACGGTATACATAATTCTTCCGCTTCCAATATCGTTATCGGCGAACGTCTTGCACGTGTCGCTCTTGAGGGTTACTATAAAAAGCCCTGCTGCTTCGGCTTGGCTCCCGATATTGTTTCTGCTGTCTGCGATAAAAATGCTCTCACTCTCACTTTTTCCAATGTTTATCATTATATGCATACTCTTGGCGTTACTGCGGCAAACTGCGGCTTTGTCGTTGAAGACGATAACGGAAAGATCGATATCGTCGGCTATAACGGCAGCGGCGATAAGATTTATCTCAAGCTCGAAAGAACGCTTCTCGGCAAGGCATACGTATCTTTCGCTCAGACGTCAAACCTCAGATCTGCGCCTCCCTACGATGCAGGCAGCGGTCTTCCCATAATTGCGTTCAATAAAAAGGAGATCGAAAATGTTTGATAATTCAACTATCGGCGATTATCACGGCTATAAGTGCGAAAATTTTGATCTGAACGGCAACAAATGCACCGTCGTTATCCCGAACGAACCGCGTGCCGATAAAAAATGGATATGGCGAGCAGAATTCCTCGGCGCTTTCGACAGCGTTGACCTCGATATGCTCTCAAAAGGTTATTATCTTGCATATTGCGCCGTTTGCGACAGATACGGCGACCCCGTTTCCGTGGAGATATTCAAGGGCTTTTACGATCACATGGTTCAACACGGCTTCAACAAAAAGACAGTTCTTTTCGGCTTCAGCAGAGGCGGACTTTATGCTTGCAACTATGCGCTTAAATATCCCGAAACTGTTGCGGCGCTTTATCTTGACGCTCCCGTGCTCGATATAAAGAGCTGGCCCGGCGGCATGATGAGCGGTGTCGGCGCAGAACGTGAATTTGCGGAATGTCTCGACCTTTACGGACTCAATAAAACCACAGTTTCCGATTTTAAACAGAATCCCGTTGACAGACTGGACGAGCTTCTCGCATTGAAAATGCCCGTAGCCCTCGTTGCAGGCGGAAGCGATGAAGTCGTACCTTACGTCGAAAACGGAAAATATCTCGAAGAACTCTATAAAAATAACGGCGGCGATCTTCTCTGCATCGTTAAACCCGATTGCGGACATCACCCCCACAGTATCCCCGACCCGACCCCCGTTACAGAGTTTTTGATGAAGAAATATTGAGAATAACAATAAACCGACCGAGTAAAGGGCGGTACGCATAAAACAGTTAACAATCACAACTGCCTCACCTGTTGTGATTGTTCTTGTATATCCGAACAAATCATGATAGAGTATAATCGGTTAAACAAATTTGAATTTGACGAGGAGAACACGATATGAGCATCACACAGATTTTTTATGATAATCTGGCTTCCCAATATGATAAACTGTTTCTTGATTGGCAAGCCACTACACAGGAAC
>SVMP01000013.1 GCA_015067385.1 Oscillospiraceae bacterium
AAAATCTATAGCTTTGTCTTCACGTATAAGAACGGGTTCACCGATAGGACCTTCAGGATTGTTGTAGTATTCACCTGTAAGTTTTACATACCATTCGTTGGGGATGCGGTTCATTGTAAGTTCTTTGAAATCGCAACCTTTTTCGTAAACAACTTCTGTTTCGTCGCTTACAACATCCTTGATGCAACTTAAAATCGTGATTTTATCGTAATTTTTATCTGAAATAGAGTAGTTACCAAAGTTAAGAATATTGCCGAGAGGACCGACAACTGCTATTTTCTTCAGATCTTTCTTGAGAGGAAGAATATTGTCTTTATTCTTCAAAAGAGTAATGGATTTCTTTGCGATCTCGTATGAGAGTTTTTGATGTTCTTCACAATGGAATACTTTCTCTTCAAGAGATTCGTCAATATAAGGATTGTCAAAAAGTCCGAGATCAAATTTGACCCTTAAAACTCTGCTTACTGCAAGGTCAAGCGTTTCCATAGACATCGTACCGTTATTTATATGATCTATGATAGCTGTCTGATAAAGATCATGAGGAAAATCGTAGAGCTGAACTTCTGTGCCTGCTTCGAGAGCCATTCTTATTGCTTCCTGCTTTGTTTCGGCAACATTATGGTCGCAGTTAAGCATGGAAATGGCGCACATGTCAGAACGTACAAAGCCTCTCATCTTCCATTGTTCACGGAGTACCTCTGTAAGAAGCTCTCTGTCGGAAGGTACAGGTTGACCGTCTATTGAGCTGTAAGAACACATTACATTATATGCACCTGCATCTTTAACAGCTGCTTCAAATACGGGCTGGCAGTATTCATACATTTCATGTTTACCGATAGCTGCGGGTGAACAGTTTAAACCACCTGCGGGTTCTCCGTAACCCGTATAGTGCTTAAGTTCAGACGCTACTTTGTCCGGACGTGAAATATCATCGCCCTGAAGACCTCTTACGATATGATATGCAAATCTTGAAGAGTGGTAGGTGTCTTCACCATAGTTTTCTTCTGTTCTGCCCCAGCGCGGTTCTCTTGCAAGGTCGCAAACAGGAGCCCAAAGTTCCTGGACACCGCACGCTCTTGCTTCTCTTGCCATTACTTCGCCCATTGCTTCGCCGAGTTCGGGTTCAAATGTTGAACCTAAAGCGCTTTGCTGTGGGAATACAGTAGCACCTTCTTTGCAATAGCCGTGAAGTGATTCTTCGCAACAAAGAATGGGAATACCGAGACGGGTATTTTCAATAGCATAGCGCTGAATGTCATTGTATGCTTTTGCGTTACTGTTTCTTAACTGAACAACGCCGTACGGGTTATCACCCATTATACCGAGTTTTTCATAATTCGCTATAAGTTTTCCTGTTTCCGGATCCTCATAAGTGATATCAGATGCGGAGTATTGGTCAAGCTGACGGGCTTTTTCTTCAAGTGTCATTTTAGACAGAAGATCGGCAATTCTTTCCTCTACAGGAAGGGATTTGTCTTTATATTTTTCCATAAATAACCTCCAAAAGTTTTTATTAATAATAACATAATAAACCGCAATTGTCAAGTTACGATTTGAAATTAGTCAAAAAAATGAGTCCGGTTTTTTACCGAACTCATTTAAAATATTTTATTTAACGATCATGAAGTCGGACTGGAGAGGAAGGTCTGCAGAACTTGAACCAACCATAACTCTCATCTGACCGGGTTCAACGACCCACTGATATTTCGGATTGAGTGTTCTGAACGCAAGCTCACCGAGTTCGATTTCGATTCTCTTTGTTTCGCCTGCTTTAAGAGCGATTCTCTTGAATCCTTTGAGTTCCATGCCGGGTTTAACAACGGAAGCAAAATAGTCTCTGATATAAACCTGAGCAACTTCTTCACCGTCAACGTTACCTGTGTTTGTTACATTGAACGAAACTTTAAGAGTTTCATCTGTCTTGATCTCTTCGGAAGAAAGTTTGAGATCGGAAAATTCAAAAGTGGTGTATGAAAGACCGTAACCGAAGGGGAAGAGGGGATTTCTATCGATGCCTTCAACGTATCTCTTGCCGCCTGCAGGTTTTCTGCTGTAATGAACGGGAAGCTGACCGATGGTCTTCGGGAAGGACATGGAAAGTTTTCCGCCGGGATTGATCTTGCCGAACAATGCATCTGCAATAGCTCTTCCGCCGAGTTCACCGGCAAAGAATGCCTGAACGATTGCGGGGATGTGTTCGTTTTCCCACGTGATAGTCATCGGACGTCCGCTCTGGAGAACAAGAACAATAGGAGTTCCTGTCGCATAAATTTCTTTGAGGAAATCGAGCTGTTTACCGGGGAGGTTAAGATCGCATCTGTCAAAGTTTTCGCCGGTAGTGATCTCAGCGTGGTCACCGAGAGAAACGATCGCAACGTCAGCGCCTTTAACTGCTTCGAGAGCTTCGTTTATATCTGCAGGTTTATCCTGCCAACCCATCATTACAGACGCACCGCGTTCATCGTTGCGGTATTCAATCTTGATATTATATTTTTTCTTTTCAAATTTAAACGGAACAAGACAATCACCTTTCTTGTCGCCCCATGCATCAATAATAAGCTCATCATCGATCCAGAGTTTGACACTGTCCTGACATTTGAAACCGATAAAAGCATCACCTTCAATATCCGGCTGCATGATACCTGTCCAACGTGCGGAGAATTTTGCATCAACGCAACCTGCAACTTTTTCTGCAATAAAGCTGAATTCAATTCCGGATTCTGGACGAACAAGCGCAGGTTCACCGACAGGTTCTTCGGGATTGTTGTAATATTCACCTTTAAGTCCCGTAAACCATCTGCCGTTAATCTTTTTCATTGTAAGCTCTTTGAACTCACAGCCTTTTGCGTATACAACTTCCGTTTCGTCGCCGACGATCTCTTTGATTGAAGAAACTAAAGTAATCTTATCATATGTTCTGGGAGAAACGCTGTAGTCGCCAAAGTTGAGAATATCAGCGGTGGGACCTACAACTGCGATCTTCTTCATACCTTTTTTCAAGGGGAGGAGATTGTTTTCGTTTTTGAGGAGTGTTATGGATTTAGCGGCAATTCTGTATGCAAGGTCTTTATGGTCCTGACAGTGCAAAACTTTATCCTGAAGACTTTCGTCAATATACGGATCATCAAAAAGACCGAGGTCGAATTTTACTCTTAACATACATGCAACGGCATCATCAAGAGTTTCCATGGAAATGATGCCTTTCTTCACGTAGTCAATGATAGTACCTTGATAGAGATCGTGAGGAAAATCGTGAAGCTGAACGTTCGTACCTGCTTCGAGAGCCATTCTTATTGCTTCTTGTTTTGTGTCTGCTACGTTATGGTCACAGTTAAGCATAGAAATAGCACACATATCGGAACGTACAAAACCTCTCATGCCCCACTGATCACGGAGGACATCACGGAGAAGTTCTTTGTCGGAAGGAACGGGCTGACCGTCGATAGAACTGTAGGAACACATTACGTTATATGCGCCTGCATCTTTGATTGCTGCTTCGAATACTGGCTGACAGTATTCGAAAACTTCATGTCTGCCCATTGCTACAACTGAACAGTTTAGACCGCCTGCAGGTGCACCGTATGCGGTGTAATGTTTGAGTTCAGAAACAACTTTATCGGGTTTTGAAACATCATCACCCTGAAGGCCGCGAACAATATGATAAGCAAATCTTGAAGAATGATATGTGTCTTCGCCCCAGTTTTCTTCTGTTCTGCCCCAACGGGGTTCTCTTGCAAGGTCACATACGGGAGCCCATGCTTCCTGAACACCGCAAGCCCTTGCTTCTCTTGCAATTGCAGCACCCATTTCTTCGCCGAGAGAAGGTTCAAATGTACAGCCAAGGGCTAATTGCTGCGGAAAAACGGTTGCACCCTGTTCGGTATAACCGTGGAGTGCTTCTGTGCTGAAAAGAATAGGAATACCGAGTCGGGTATTTTCTACAGCGTGGCGCTGAAGTTCATTATAAACTTTTGAATTGCTCTTGCCGATACCGAGAACACCGTAAGGTATATCTCCCATTTCCTTGAGCTTTTCATAGTCAACAGATCTATCTCCGGTTTCAGGGTCTTCACACGTAAGATCTGAGGGGGAATATTGGTCAATTTGGCGTGCTTTTTCTTCAAGGGTCATCTTTGAGAGAAGATCTGCAATTCTCTCTTGGACCGGAAGTGATTTATCTTTATATTTTTCCATGGTTTATTCTCCTTATATTTTTTATATTTTTTTCTATAATAACATAATATTTTATTGTTGTCAAGCGAAAAAGTATACAATTCACTTATAAAAAAGCATCTGTACGTTGTTTTCGTACAGATGCAGCTCATTATTTATTATCTTTAATAATATTTTTTGCCCAGATTCCCGACATAAGCATCGGAAGTCCGATACAGATTTTTATAATATCCGAAAATTGTACAATAAAGTATATTGCAACTATTCCAAGTGATGTGAATCGACATAGCAAGAAAGATATAACGACCGGTACGCACCACGTATATACGCTGTCGAAAAGAAATGTGATAAATGTTCTGCCACCGGAGCGTATTGTGAAGTATGTAACATGGATAAATGCATGTATGGGTAACGACGCGCCTGCGACCATCAGGAAATTAGTTGCGAGATCATAAACTGCCTGTTCTGTGTTGTATATGAGCGGAATAAACGGAGCGGAAGCTATTAGCAGAATACCGATTACCGTATTGGAGACAACGGAAAGAAAGATCAGTTTTCGGTCTATATCTTTTGCTTCTTCGATCTCACCTGCACCAAGCTTTTGTCCGACAAGAATGCTTACAGCACTGCCCATAGACATCATTATAATACAGAATATATTCCATACTGTTGATGAAATATTGTTTGCCGCAACGACTTCAAGACCCCTTGTAGAATAGTTCTGGTTAACAAATGTTGTACCCATAGACCAGAGAACTTCGTTGAGAAGAAGGGGAGTGCCTGTTTTGATTATTTTTCCTACAAGAGGAAGAGGGACTTTGAGTGATCTGTAAACACCGTCAATGAAAGGATATTTTTCTTTGTTTTTATGTGTGTATAATACGATATATATCATCTCTATAAATCTCGCAATGACTGTTGCAAGCGCTGCGCCTCGAACACCCATTGCAGGGATCCACAGAAAACCGAAAATAAGAACTATATTGAGAACAAAGTTTACACCAATAGAAATGACGGAAGCGATCATCGGGGCAACTGTTTCGCCTGTTTCTCTGAGTGTACTGGTGTAAACCTGAACCATCATAAAGGGGATAAGTCCAACGATTGCGATTTTTAAATAGTCGAGCGCATAGCCGAGAGTTATAGACAGATCAAGATCTTTATTGGCTTCATTGTCAAGAAACAGCATTATAAGTTCGTCTCCGAACGGTATGAAAAAAGATAACGCCAATATTGTTGTTGTTACGCAGAAAATAAATTTAAATCTGAATGTGTTTCTTACACCTATATTGTCTCCGATCCCGAAAAATTGAGCACCGAAGATCGAAACACCCGAAATTCCTCCGAAAATAGTGAGATTGAAAACAAAAATAATTTGGTTTACAATAGCTACACCGCTCATTGGTTCTGTTCCGAGCGAGCCTACCATTATATTATCCAACAGATTGACAATGTTGGTTATTCCTTGTTGGATTATTATCGGTATGATCAGTCGAATAGTTTTTCGATAAAATGCTTTATCTCCTATAAATTTTTTTAAAAATCCCATAAAAACGATTTTCCCCCTTGATTTTTTTTATTACATGCGTTATAATTAAATAAATTGTAATGTTGTGACAATTAACTAATTAAATTCGGTGATTGATATGGCAGGAAATAAACGAAAGACAATTGAACATTCAGAGCTTTATGCTGTCGGCATTCCCCTTATAGCTATGTATTCAAACTCATGTTCCACAGAGACTCTCGAATCACATGACCACGGAAGTTTTTTTGAGATCTGTTATTTGAAACGAGGCACTCAAAAATATTGTATAGGTAATGATGAATACACAATTAACGGCGGTGAGGTCTTTATAACATTTCCGCGAGAAAAACATTCCTCGGGGAACGATCCTCAATCCAGAGGCTGTCTTTATTGGCTTCATCTCGACAGTCGTTGCCCATCTCTTCTCGGATTAGACAGGCAAAGTTCAGAAAAACTCATAGAAAGCTTGTATTCTGTCAAAACACGCAATTTTAAAATCAGAGATGATATTGCCGCCAAGCTTTTGAAAGCCTATAATCTATTTGACAGAGGCGGGGAACTTGATATTATCGCAGCCAGATCACTTCTTACGGTTTTTCTTTGTGAACTCATATATTCGGAACGAAATATGGCTAAAAAAAGTGTTATTTCCGATCCGATAAGCAGAGCGAAAGCGTATATGGACGAAAATATCAAGGAGAAAATTAATCTTGACGAATTGTCCGAAATGATAAATTTCTCGCTTTCTCATTTTAAACTTAAATTTAAAAAAGAGATAGGAATTCCGCCCGGAGAATATATAATGCAGCGTAAAATATACGATTCAATAGATCTTCTGACGGAAAAATCTCTTACGTATATAGCGTATGAATATAATTTTTCATCACCGCAACACTATTCAAAAAATTTTAAAGCTGTTACAGGTATGACACCGAAAGAATATAAAAATAAAATGAAGTTGTCTGCCGATTCGTGATTATATCATAAACATATTTTAAAGTCAATGATATAACTTTGAAATATTGTATTAATAATGATTTATTTTATTGTTTTATACGATAATTGCAAATGATATTTTAGTTTATTATTACTTGACAGATAATAAAGAAAGAGAAGACTCGCAGTATGTGAATCTTCTCTTTTGTGTTTTTTAGTTTAGTCTGTTTCCGTTTTCATCAAGAAAATAATAGTCATTGGGGGCAAAAGGACAATAATAAACAAACGGTATTGACGTTACGGGGATTACTGTTTCATTGATCACAATATCTTTACATTTGGGATTATTTATAATAAACGAATAACCTCTCCCAAAATACTCAAAGAATATGTCTTGTCCTCTTGGAGTGCTAACGTTATGTAAATGGACAAATTTGTATTTCCCGCTTTCAACCTCGATAACTTCAAGAGGATAATATCTGTGCATTTGATATTCGTTTCCCGTAATGATCCAAAACATATGCCTGTTGTTGTCTATCGTGGATTTGCCTGCTATTGTCATTTCAATAGTTTCAACTTCGGCAAGATTCTTTATTTCCTTCCGAGCTTTTTTGATTAAGCCTTCTTCTCCGACAATCAGAGAAGTCTTAGCAACGAGTATACATACAGTAAAGATAATTATCAGCAATATCGGTATACAGATCAATAATTTCTTTTTCATGGTTAATATGTCTCTTTTCTGAATAGAATCATCTTTAATCTTTTTATTCTCGTTTATTTAACCATCTTTTAAACCGAAAATGAATCTTTAATCGTTAGCATCATTCGGCATTAACAATATATTTTTCAATTCTGTTAAGGATTTCAAACGATGCATCCGTGCGAATTTTCATATGCGTTCCGTCTTCCTTGCTTTCTGCGGAAATAACCTTTGTTCTTTGGTAAAGAACATTTAAAACAGAACCGTCGGAATAGGGGATGATAAGATCGTATTCTCTTTCAGTGTCAAAATGTTTAATAATGGCGTTACGTAATTCTTCAATTCCTTCGCCTGATCTTGCGGATACAACAAAAATATTTTCGTGTGTTCTTTTCTGTATTTCAAATCCGATCGGACCGTTCTCGCAAAGATCTGATTTGTTTAACACAAGAAAAAGAGGCTTTTCCGCAGCTCCGAGCTCCCCAATCAATGTTTCAACAATTTCGATATGTCTCGGTGCTTCTTCGTCAGAACAGTCAACAACATGCAATAGAATGTCTGCTCCCAGAGATTCGTCAAGAGTTGATCTGAAAGCATCAACAAGCGTGTGAGGTAATTTTCTGATAAAACCTACTGTGTCTACAAGAAGAATGTCTTTTGCAGGAACCTGTTCTATGTTCATTCTTCTGACAGTCGGATCGAGAGTTGCAAAAAGTTTATCTTCAGCATAAACATCAGCGCCGCAAAGCTTATTCATCAATGTACTTTTTCCGGCGTTTGTATAACCGACCAATGCGCAGACGGGAACGTCGCCTTTAGAACGTCGTCTTCCCGAAATATCTCGTCTTTTATCAGCTTCTTTTATCTGTTCCTGAAGTGTATATATTCTTCTGTTGATATGTCTTCTGTCTGTTTCAAGCTTCGTTTCGCCGGGACCTCTTGTAGCGATTCCGCCTTTGCCGCCGCCACCTATCCTCGAAAGCGATTTTCCAAGCCCCGCAAGTCTCGGAAGTCTGTATTTTAACTGCGCAAGTTCGACCTGTAAGCGACCCTGAGAAGATTCTGCTCTCATCGCAAAAATGTCGAGGATGAGCATTGTTCTGTCTATTACTCTGACATCTGTCCTGTCTTCAAGATTTTTTGTTTGAGATGCCGTTAATTCGTCATCCGCAATAATGAGATCGATTTCGTTTTCCTCGCAAAATATTCGTATCTCGTCTATCTTACCTTCTCCGAGGTACGTTGCAGGGTGAGGCTCGGAACGTTTTTGCAGCATTGTTGCAACAGTTTCAGCCTGAGCCGTATCTGCAAGACGCTCCAATTCTGCAATTGACAGCTCGGCTTCTGTTGTATCGCCTGTATCAATTCCTATAAGCAATACTCGTTCTTTTATTGTTTTGTTTTCGTATAATTCCATAGTTAATACCTTTCGGTTATAGTTTTTCCGTTGAAATATAATGGATGGTGTATATTCTTTCTTCTGTGGGAATATCGGAATCGGGTATGTCCGACATTGTTGGACGAACATCTATACCCGGTGCTTTTCTTGCGGGTTTTGTTCTGAAAATAAGTCTTGCAACTTCGTTTATTTTTTGCATATTACGCAGAATTCCAACTTTTCTATTGTCGAGATAAACCGTATAATCGCAACTGAAACAGTCCTGTTCAACGGTGATCTTATGAAGATCATTGTCAAAATCGCATAATTCATTTCTTACGGAGGTGTATCTTGCGGAAAGTTTTCCGTTTGAAATAAACAGTCTTGCACAAACACGTCCTGATATGTCTGTTAGTTCAATTTCAAGATCTTTCGGATAAACCTCGCATTGTAAATCGATTTCCACTCTTATTTTTTCGCACGGAGCAAAGTTCAGTTCAGCCAGTGCGTAATCAAGAGGATCTTTATCCGATAAAATCATCGATTCGTTTTGATTTTCAACTTTTGCCCATTTGCTTGAATATGTGTTGAACGGTATAAGATATTTGTTGTTTTCAAAATTTCCGCGGAAATAATCATTTGAGGTCTGCTTTATCGGAAGAGGGATTCTGCTCACCCAAATATCTTCTTTATTTACGCTGTATGTTAACCACATAGCATCGTTGGGTCTGTTTTTACATGTTTCACTTATTCCTCTTACATACTGAGGACCAAAATCTTTGAAAAGCCCATCGTATCTTCTCGGAGGAGTTTCACCGAAAATACTCAACATTCCGTCAAAATCAATACCGTTTTCGGATGTTACGCAAACAAGGGGGTATCTGTGTTCGCTTGATAGGCTGTTTATATATGCGATCGCATAGTTATGGTCATCGATTTTTTGTCCCCAAGCCTTTGCTCCCGAGGTTGCAAAAGACGTTTCTCGTTTTATCGCCCATGTATCGCCGTTATCTTTTGATATGCCGACAACTGCATGTTTCCATAGTGCCGCAACAGTGTTATTGTCAATATGGTAATATGTGAAAGCCTGGTACGGTTTATTTGCTGTTCCGAAAATTTCATTTTGCGTTTTCAGTGAAACATGCTCGCAGTCGTTTCCGTGTTCTTCTGCCCATTGCTGTGTTTCAAACTTATCGGATAACAAACTTTTACATGCTTCGACAAAACCTTTATCTGATGATTGCATGAAGTAGGGGAACGGAAGCGTTTCTTCTTGCCAACCCGATGATCTCATGATGTGTATAAAATATATCGGACCGAAACTTCCGTCAGTGTATATTTCTCTGACAACTCTTCCAAGTCCGTTCTTTTCCCAAGGAACTGCATGGTTCGGAGAATAGCCGTAAAACCCCGTTGTTAACAGTTTCCCGTTTGGCGCAATATAGAAAGCCGTTCTTTGATGCATGACTGCTTGTTCTTTTTCCGGTATTTTAACAACAGTCCCGTCGGAGCAAATATTTTCTCCTTTCGGTAATAAAACGATTGGAAAGGAAATTATCGGTTTTGACCAGCTTGTTCCGTCTTCCGATCTTGAAATAAAAGAAACTCCGCCCGGCTCATGTTCATCGATCTTGTTTGATATATATTGTACCCAAAAACTGCCGTTCCAATATGTTATATCGGGAGCATGATTATAAGTATAACCAAGTCCGTCTGAATACTCCGGGTGCTTTCGATTTGCTCGGAGTATTTGAAAGTGCGAAACCCCTGATGCATGTGGGAGTCCGCCGTCGCTTTTTTCTATATCTGCAAAAAGAGAACCGATATATTTAGGGGTTTCGTTTGTCGCTTCAAAATAATTACTCATAATAATTAACCATAGCTTTCGTCTGCGAAAGCCTCCTTTCATTGGGAATTAGGGTTGGTTTTGCATGCAATCGTAAGATTGCATATATATCGTAAGATTATAAATCGTCACTGCTTAAATGACGAAAGCCACAAAACCTGCGTGAAAAAGTATTTTTCACGCTATCTTCTTACGAAAAATAATTCGATAAGATTCCCGTAACTGTCTGAAAAAGATAAATTAAAACAAATAATATAAAAGGTATTGAGAACACAACATTTATTGTAAATTCCTTACCGCTTACCGCAAAAACTTCTTTTTCTGTGCTGTGTTTTTTCTTTATACTGATAATGAAAAATAAAGTGCAGAGAATACCGATAAGTATTGTGGATATATCGTATATCTGAACAATGCTTATATAGGCTTCTTCCGACATGTTTTCATAAAGAAGCATGAAAAAGCAGCTTATAAAATTATTTATAAAATGAAGTAATATGCAGGGAAGGATCGAATTGTATTTAATAAACAGATATGCAAGAAAAAGCCCCATCATAAATGAAAAGGGTATTTGCTGAACAGTGGAATGAACTAAACTGAATGCAATCGATGAAAAAATAATTGCAGCGGTTTTATTGTATTCTTTTAATATTCCGCATATTATTCCTCTGAAAATAACTTCTTCACAGATCGATGGCATTACTGCGATTGAAATGATGTATAAACAAAATTGCCATGGATACTGCGGAGCGGAAAGAAGTTCCGATATATCGGGTACGGGAGCTCCCAGTTTAATAATTAGCTGTGTTATGAAATCGGAAATATATGTTCCTGCTGTCCCCATTCCGAGAAATATACCGACTGCAAGCAATATTTCAGATGCCGGCACGTCGTTTACGGAAATAATATCTTTTCCTCTTTTACCGGAAAATGAAATCATGAAAAAAGCTGCTGCCATTGTGAATAAAGGGTATAATATTTGAGGAAGAGCAAAGGTAAATATGTATGATAATACAGATGAGATTTCGTCTGAAAAATTAAAGATTGTTGAAAATATCGCATAAATATAAGTTGGCATTACTGCCATTATTGCGAGTATCGGAAAAGTACAAAGAATCAGAAAGATACCGGATGAGGCTTTTTTGAGATTTGATTTATTGTTGATAGATTGCTGATTATATTCTTGTTCGATCATTGGTTATATCCTCTCTTTTTATTATACCGATGCCGCATCCGATATGTTTGCCTTTTTCATTAAGTTCTCTGACTTTTTTGGCAAGTGAAGAGTTTGCATTTGCTCCAAACTGTTTATCGAAAATACGTTCTTCCGCCTGCATATCGTTTGGATCGTATGCGATCAGAGTAAATCTGTTCTGAAATTTAATAATGTTGCTTTCCTTCGGAAGGATATCTTTAAGAACAGGGGATAAAAGCCATGAGTGACATGTAAAATAATTGAAATCGTAATCAAAATAATTCTTGAAAAATATCGGTGCACTTTTTATGGACATGTCACATTCTTCATCGTAAAGAGGTTTTCCTTGCGGAATATGTATTTCAAGAATGCCTTCTCCTTCTTTGATGTCAAAATCAAAAAGCTTTTGGATATTGTTGTTGAAATAAAATGATGACGGTCTGAACTGCAACCGACCGATTGCAAAAAGATCGAGATTTAAGTGATTCATTATCCATCCGAGCTCTTCAATACCGCAATATCCCGTTTTCCTTCGATAATTTTCAGCCCATATTGAAATATCCGCCATGGTGTCGTTGAATATTTCTTCGGGGATATTCATTTTGTTATATTTTTCTTTTGCGTCCTCTGCAAGCATTAATATTGCTGTGAGAACAGATATTCCGTTTGTTTTATTGCAAGATAAATAATGAATTACCGAATTTATGTCTCCGTGTGTCAACAGTTCTTTTATCTCAAATGAATTCATGTTTGAATATCCTCCGGTCTTTTTTTGTTATTTTAACAGATTTTAAAATAAAAATCAATACTTTATAATTTAAATTCGCAATTAAATTCGGGAAGTTGAAATATCAAAATAGATTTTTTGATTATATACTTGACATTTGATAAGAAAAGATGTATAATATTAAAGAATAAATTGAATTTAATTATAAAAGGACATATTTCGATGAAAACAAAGTATTATACAAAAATGCTTTTACCGTTGAGTATTTTTGGCCTTATTTTTCGCATACTTGAGATAATGTTTGCGATCGAACCCGAAAGCGGCTTTTACTATACTGAAAGCGTTATTCCCTTGCTTTGCAATATTTACACATTCCTTGTCATTGCTTTTTTTATTTCCGAAACATTCCTTATTAAATCCGAAAATAAAACCCAAAGGAAACGTTTTGGATATGTTTCAACATTTGATAAGGTCTTAATGCTTCTTTCTGCTGTATTTATCCTTGCAAACGCACTGAATGTTTTCCTTTTTGAACTTAATATCAATTACAGTTACGGTTCTGTTGCCGATATCTTTAAGGCTTCTCCTGTATATGTATTGATTTTTGCCGCAATTTCATGCTTGTTTATTGTTTTCTTTGCATCTGCTCCCAAAAAATATTCAAGCAGTTCGTTCATGTCTATTTTATCTTTAAGTATTACCGTTTATTATATTATTCGTCTTTTTACACGTTTTCTTGATCTTAATGAGATCCTTTCAAAAGCATACGGAACTCATACGATTCTTCTTCTCGGCTTTATCGTTCTTGCGTGCATGAATTTTTCAAAACTTCTTGCCGGGATATTATCTAAAAAATATTTTGTAGCGTTCGGTTTGTGTGCTGTGTATCTTGCAACTGTACATCTTGCGGAATTTGTTATGTATTTCCTTCCCGGAAATCCGTACAATATAAACGTAGATATTTTTGCATATGCTGCTGACTTTTTTACCGCTGCAGTTATTCTTAAAATGGTATTACTGATTGCAAAAAAACCTGATAAAGTTACAAATAATGAGGAAGTATTACCCGAACAATCAGAAGAAGTTAACGCTATGAATGCGCCTAACGACCGTTAAATATTAAATTATCGGAAAAATGTCACAATATTCTATTGCATTTTTTTCCCTTATATAGTATAATCTATTTACAATTATCGAAACGGAGGACTTTTAATGTCTCTTTCTAAACTTACTGCAAATCTTGCGATCCTTCTTGATTCTACGGTTGATAATGTTGACAGCTATCTTAACGGAACAACTGTCGGCGACGCTGTGGACGGCGCAGTTGAAGGCGGTGCAACTGTTGAACCTTCTCTTATGGCAACACTTGTAAGCTTTCTTCCCTTTATTCTTATTATCGTTGCGTTCTATTTCTTCCTTATCAGACCTCAGCGTAAACAGGAAAAAGAAACCCAGAAAATGCGTAACAGCATTGAGATCGGTGATCAGATAACAACGATCGGCGGTATTACCGGTATAGTTCGTCAGATCAAGGACGAAGATACTTATATTATCGAAACAGGTGCCGATAAAAACAGAATTTCCATTAAAAAGTGGGCTATTCAGTCTAAAGATACTATTTCCGATTCCTGAGGAATCATTTGAGTAAGTCTTTCATATAATCAAACATATCTTACGGTTTGATTTATGGAGGTCTTTATGAAAAAACAGCGCGACATATATTCTGTTACGGATAAACTTATCGGTTTTTTATCAGGTTCTTTTTGCGGAGCCTTGTGTTCCGTGATTTTATCTTTGATTTTTGCCTTGATTTTTACGGTAACATCTTTTTCGGATTCTTTTATCGAAACGGCAGCGTATATTGTTTTTGCTGTGTCTGCTTTTATATCGGGTCTTATTTCTGTTATCCGACTTAAAAAAGCAGGACTTGTTAACGGATTTATATCCGGAATTTGTTTCTTTGTTTTATATGCGGTGTTCTCCATTGTGTTTGGTTCAACATCTTTCTTTACGGTGTCGACTGTTGTAATGCTTTTAATAAGTGTTATCTTCAACACACTGGGTGGAATACTTGCTGTAAATATACGTTAAAATATACTTGAAGGAGAATATAAAAATGAAACAGATCAAAACTCTTATCAAAAAAACACTTAAGAAATCTGCTTGCAAAGGCGGTTGCGGCGAATGCCAGACTTCTTGCCAGAGTGCTTGCAAAACTTCTTGCACCGTCGCCAACCAGAAATGTGAGAACGAAGCTCGTAAATAAATGCTTCATCTTTATTCTCAAAACGACGTAAATATCGTTCTGGATGTTGAAAGCGGCTCGGTTCATGTTCTTGAGCCGGCCGCTTATGAACTTTGCGGACTTATAAACGCTGCGTGTGAAGGCGACAACGCAGACTGCTGTTCCCCTAAAAACATATTTTCCGAAGAAGCTTGCCCTGCAGAATTTAGGGACAAGCTCGTTTCTGTTTACGGTGAAGAGGCTGTCGATGAGGCGTTTAGTGAGTTGAAAGAACTTTTTGAAGAAGATCTTTTGTTCGCAGAACGAGATTACGAGATCAATCTCCCCGATGATTATCCTATAAAGGCACTTTGTCTGCATATATCTTATGACTGTAATCTTCGTTGTAAATACTGCTTTGCTGAAGGCGGAGATTTCGGACACGGAAGAAAAAATATGCCGTTTGAAGTTGCGAAAAAAGCGATAGATTTTGTTATTGCACGTTCAGGTACAAGACATAACCTTGAAATTGACTTTTTTGGCGGCGAACCTCTTATCAATTTCGATGTTGTTAAACAAACAGTTGATTATGCCCGTTCTCTCGAAAAAGAGCATAATAAAAATTTCCGTTTTACTTTAACAACAAACGGTATTCTTTTAAATGATGAGATAACAGAGTACATAAATCGTGAAATGTCGAATGTCGTGCTTTCTCTTGACGGCAGAAAAAATGTAAATGATGCTGTAAGATACGATGTCGGCGGTAACGGTTCTTATGACAGAATCGTTCCGAAATTCAAGAAACTTGTAGAAAACCGTAACGGTAAAGACTATTATGTCAGAGGTACTTTTACATCTCAAAATCTTGATTTCGCTGCAGACGTTGAACACATTCGTTCACTTGGTTTTGAGCAGGTTTCAGTCGAACCTGTTGTTCTTGATAAAAATGATCCGTTAGCTCTTAAGGAAGAACATCTTCCGCGTATTTTTGAAGAGTATCAGACTCTTACCGATAATATGGCAGAGCTTAATCGTAAGGGAGAATTCTTTAATTTCTTCCATTTTATGATCGATCTTGAACAAGGTCCTTGTGTTGTAAAACGTGTTAAAGGTTGTGGCTGCGGCACTGAATATGTTGCTATCACACCCGATGGAGATATTTTCCCGTGTCATAGATTTGCAGGTATGGATGATTTCAAACTCGGAAATGTTCTTGAAAGCTTTGAAACAAAGCAGGAACTTGTCGATTATTTTAAGAAATCTACTGTTCTCAATAAACCCGACTGTGAAAAATGCTGGGCTAAATATTACTGCTCAGGCGGTTGTGCTGCAAATAACTATAACTGTCACGGAGATATTCTCAAACCCCATGAGATCTCTTGCGAAATGGAGAGAAAACGCATCGAATGCGCTATTGCTCTTAAAGCACTTGCATTGAATGATGAGGAATAATATCGGTATTTCTACCGGATGTTACTATCCGCAGTTAACAGAAGATATTATAAAAAATATAGCAGAAACGGGCGTTTCCGTTATCGAGCTTTTTATCAACACTCATAGCGAAATGTCCGATGGTTATATCAAAGAATTATTGAAGAAAACGGGTCATTATGGATTACGTATAGGGTCCGTGCACCCGTTTTCTTCTTTTGCTGAAAGCTATCTGTTCTTTTCAAATTATCCGAGAAGATTTCAAGACGGACTTGAAATATATGACAGAATATTTGAAGTATGCAATATGCTTGATGCTAAAATAGTAAATTTTCATGGTATGAGGTCCGATTTTAATGTTTCGCTTGAACAGTATTGCGAACGATATTCCGTTTTGTTCGAACGTGCGAAAAATTCGGGAGTTATCTTTTCTCAGGAGAATGTAAGACAACATGTTTGCGGAAATTTGGAATATATAAAGAAATTTTCGTCATTTCTCGGAGATGATGTTGCATTTACTTTCGATGTTAAACAGTCGCATATGATGGGGTATGACCCAATTGAATTTGTTGAAGTTGTTGCGGACAAACTTTGTCTTGTACATCTTAACGATTTTGATGAAGAACGAAGTTGTCTTCTTCCCGGAGAAGGAGTTTTTGATATAAATAAATTTATAAATAAACTTAATTTTTCGGGATATTCCGGAGATTATATCATAGAGGTTTACTCGCAGAATTATTCCGATGAAGCCGATATAAAAAAATCGGTAAACTATACAAAAAGTATCGTTGAGGAGTGTTTGCTATGAGATGTCCTTATTGCGGTTATTTTGACAGCCTTGTTTTGGACTCACGTCCCGTAGATGAAAAAATTCGTCGCAGACGTGAATGCAAAAGTTGTCATAGACGTTTTACAACCTATGAAGAGGTCGAGCATGCACCTCTTATTGTTATAAAAAAAGATAAAACGCGCGAAGAATTCAGTCGTGAAAAGCTTCTCACGTCTTTTCGACGCGCATGTATAAAAAGGGATATTCCTTATTCTGTTCTTGAAAAAACCGTTGCAGATATTGAACAGGATCTCTTGTTCGATTCTGAAAGAGAAGTTCCTTCTCAAAAAATAGGTGAACTCGCAATGAAGAAACTTGTTGATATAGATGATGTTGCATATGTTCGCTTTGCATCGGTCTATAAAGACTTTAAGGATATCGATACATTTAAGCTTGAACTTGAAAATATAACGAAAAACGAAGAGAATTGACATATGTCCTCAGAAAATATACATGAAAATCACAGAGACAGACTTCGTGATATGTATTTGAAGGGTGGCTTTAAAAATATGGCACCTCATCAAATACTCGAATTGATGCTGTTTTATGCGATTCCAAGAAAAGATACAAATCCTTTGGCACATAAATTGATAGATACCTTTGGATCTTTATCAGGTGTTCTTGAAGCCGATCCTCAAGATCTTGTTGCAGTTGACGGTGTAGGTAAATCTACTGCGGCATATCTGAAAATGTTTATTGATGTCTTTCAAATTTATGAAAGAGAAAAAAATAAAGATTTTCATCAATTATTTACAACCGATGATTTCGGTCGTTACCTGAAACCTTTTTTTATCGGTGCGAGAAATGAAATATCATATGTTATCTGTCTTGACGGCAATATGACGTTGATCGCATGTGTTGAACTGTCTCAGGGAGATATTAATTCAACAGGGTTCAGCCACAGGAAAATTGCCGAAATTGCGTTCAGGGTAAATGCTTCATATGTCGTGTTGGCGCATAACCATCCGGGAGCAACAGCTATTCCGTCTACTTCGGATGTAATGCTTACTCAGGAAGCACAGGCCATTTTGAAAGGACTGAATGTTTTTCTTATAGATCATCTTGTTTTTTCAGACGGCGATTTTACTTCTATGGCAAACAGCGGTTATATAAAAAGTTTTGTTTTCGGTAAAAAATAGGGGAATATAATGTTTAAAGTTGTTTCACCATTCTCTCCTGCCGGAGATCAGCCTCAGGCAATTGAGAAGCTTTCAGACGGTATAAAAAAAGGATATAAAGAACAAACGCTCCTCGGTGTTACGGGGAGCGGTAAAACATATATAATGGCAAAAGTTATAGAGAATGCAAAAAAGCCAACTCTTGTTCTTGCTCATAATAAAACACTTGCAGCGCAATTATGCAGCGAATTAAAAGAATTTTTTCCCAATAATGCCGTTGAATATTTTGTATCCTATTACGATTACTATCAGCCGGAAGCATATCTTCCGCATACCGATACTTATATCGAAAAAGATATGAGTATAAATGATGAAATTGACAGATTGCGTCATTCCGCAACGTCTTCTTTGTTTGAACGGGAAGACGTTATAATTGTATCGAGTGTTTCCTGTATATACACGTTAGGCGATCCCAACGCTTATAAAAACATGACAGTCTCCGTAAGAGTCGGTCAGATATATGACCGTGATGAACTTATGGAGGACCTTGTAAAGATACGTTTCAGCAGAAACGATTACGATCTTGCAAGAGGAACTTTCCGTGCAAGAGGCGATGTTCTTGAAATTTTTCCGTCTGATGAAAATGAAAAGCTTATCAGAATTGAATTTTTTGATAATGAGGTAGACCGCATATGTGCAATTAATCCCGTTACAGGAGAAATAACGGGTACGATGAGTCATGTGTCTGTTTACCCTGCCGTTCACTATGTAGCTGAAGAAGAACAGCTTGAACGTGCGATTACAGAAATACACCGTGAGCTTGAAGAACGTATCGATGAATTTACTGCTCAAAGAAAGCTGATAGAAGCTCAGCGTATAAAGGAGAGAACTCTTTATGATATCGAGTTTTTACGTCAGCTCGGTTATTGTAAAGGCGTAGAAAACTATTCCAGAGTTTTAGCCGGTCGAGAGCCCGGTTCTACTCCGTACACACTGCTTGACTATTTCCCAAAAGATTTTTTGATGATCATAGACGAAAGCCATGTAACGATTCCTCAGGTCAGAGGTATGAGCGGCGGCGACAGAGCAAGAAAGACAAACCTTGTTGATTTTGGATTTCGTCTTCCTTCCGCATATGATAACAGACCTCTCTATTTTGATGAATTTACAAAAAAAATCAATCAGGTGATTTATGTTTCCGCTACACCTGCACAGTATGAAAGAGATAATTCATCTCAAATAGTCGAATGTATAATCAGACCTACCGGACTTGTAGACCCTGAAGTATCCGTTAGACCGACGGACGGACAGATAGACGATCTTATCGGCGAGATCAACGATCGAATCGCAAAAAAAGAAAGAGTGCTGGTCGTTACGTTAACAAAGCGTATGGCGGAATCATTGACCGATTATCTTAAAGGTCTTGATATTAAAGTCAGATATATGCATCATGATATAGATACACTGGAACGAGTAGAGATCCTCAGAGATCTTCGTATGGGAGAATTTGATGTCCTTGTCGGTATTAATCTTTTGAGAGAAGGACTTGACTTGCCTGAGGTATCGCTTATTGCAATACTTGATGCGGATAAGGAAGGTTTTTTACGTAACGAGACTTCTCTTATTCAGATCATCGGTAGAGCAGCAAGAAATGCATCGGGTAAAGTTATAATGTACGCAGACAGCGTAACTCCTTCTATGGAGAATGCTATTAAAGAAACGGAAAGACGTCGTGAGATCCAGCTGGCGTACAATAAAGAACACGGTATTGTTCCGAAGACAATTATAAAATCCGTTTCGGATCCCCTTGCAATAACATCCGTTGTTGAAGATGTGAAGAAACTCGATAAAGATAGATCGGACGATATCAAGAATATGTCTAAATCCGATAAGGAAAAACTTATTAAAAAACTTACTGAAGAAATGCAAAAAGCTGCAAAACAACTTGAATTTGAATATGCTGCAAAAATTCGAGATGAGTTAAAGAAACTTAAAGGTAATTAATATGCGTGAAAATATTCTTATAAAAGGTGCAAGAGAAAACAATCTTAAAAATATAGATATAGAGATACCTCGTGATAAATTTGTTGTTTTTACGGGTCTTTCAGGATCGGGTAAAAGCTCACTTGCGTTTGATACTATATATGCAGAGGGACAACGACGTTATGTTGAATCGCTGTCTTCATACGCAAGAATGTTCCTTGGGCAAATGGAAAAACCGGATGTCGATTATATAGAGGGCCTTTCACCTGCAATATCCATTGACCAGAAAACAACTTCCAGAAACCCTCGATCAACCGTAGGTACCATTACTGAGATTCATGACTATCTTCGTCTTTTATATGCAAGAGTAGGAATACCGCATTGTCCAATATGCGGAGTAGAAATTAAACAGCAGCCGCTTGACAGAATTATCGATTCAATACTTTCGATGCCTGAACAGACAAAAATACAGGTTCTTGCTCCTGTTGTAAGGGGCCGAAAAGGCGAATATCAGAACCTTTTTGAACAATATAAGAGAAGCGGTTATGTTCGTGTTCGTGTTGACGGTATAATTTATGATCTTAATGAGCAGATTCCGCTTGATAAAAATAAAAAACATGATATAGAAGTTGTCGTTGATCGTCTTGTTGTTCGCAGTGAAGTCAGAAAACGCCTTACCGATTCGTGTGAGACAGCATCTCGTTTGTCTAATGGCTTGATCGTGATTTCTGTTCCTGACGGCGAAGAAACGATGTATTCTCAGAGATATTCCTGCCCAGAGCATGATATCGGCATCGAAGAGCTTACCCCGAGAATGTTTTCTTTTAATAATCCAATGGGCGCATGTAAACATTGTTCCGGACTCGGTTTTATAATGTCTTTTGATCCCGACCTTATTATTCCGAATAAAGAGTTAAGTCTTATTGACAACGCTATAAATGCTGCAGGATTTGGAAATATTGCGTCTAACAGTGTAGCACTTCGCCTTTATACTAAAATCCTAAAAAAATACGGTCTTTCCGTTACCGATCCCATATCAAAGTATTCAAAAGAAGCGCTTGACGATATTCTTTACGGAAGCGATCTTCATGAGGGTGTAATTCCTACACTTGAAAGACGTTATAAGCAGACAACAAGCAATTATGTCAAACAAGAAATGGAAAGTTTGATGCAGAATATTCCGTGTAACGAATGCCACGGAGCAAGGCTTAACCCGCTTTCTCTTGCCGTAACTGTTGGCGGCGTGAATATTCACGAACTTTCAAATATGTCCATTAAAGATGCTCTTGATTTTATTAATGAGCTTAAACTTTCCGCAAGAGATTCGACTATTGCGGAACAGATATTAAAGGAAATACGAGCAAGGCTTGGTTTCCTTCAATCTGTCGGTCTTGAATATCTCACTCTTTCACGTTCTGCAGGTACTCTTTCCGGCGGCGAAGCTCAACGCATCAGACTTGCTACTCAAATAGGTTCATCGCTTATGGGATGTATCTATATTCTTGATGAACCGTCTATTGGTTTACATCAAAGAGACAACGAAAAACTGCTGAAAACACTTAAACATCTCAGAGATCTCGGTAACACGCTTATCGTTGTCGAACATGATGAAGACACTATGCGTGCTGCTGATTATATTGTCGATATAGGCCCCGGTGCGGGCGTGCACGGTGGGTATGTGGTTGCTCACGGCTCCCCTGAGGATATCATGAATTGCAGGGAATCGATAACAGGACAGTATTTATCCGGAGAAAAATTTATACCAATTCCTAAGAAGGTAAGAAAGGCAAACGGAAATTATCTTTCGATAATCGGAGCAAGTGAAAATAACCTCAAAAATATAGATGTTGATTTTCCGTTGTCTTTATTTACATGTGTTACAGGTGTATCAGGTTCGGGCAAATCAAGCCTTGTAAACGAGATACTTTTTAAATCCCTTTCAAATGCTCTTTACAGATCTAAGCAAATTCCCGGTAAATGTGTAGAAATAAAAGGCATTGATTTAATTGATAAAGTTGTAAATATTGACCAGAGTCCTATCGGCAGAACCCCTCGTTCCAATCCTGCAACATATACCGGTATTTTCAACGATATAAGAGAATTGTTTGCTCAAACTCCCGATGCGAAGGCACGAGGTTATAAATCAGGCAGATTTTCCTTTAATGTTGACGGTGGTCGTTGCGAAGCATGTCAGGGTGACGGTATAGTTAAAATAGAAATGCATTTTCTTCCCGATATATATGTTCCGTGTGATGTATGTGGTGGACAGAGATATAACCGTGAAACCCTCGAAGTAAAGTTTAAAGGAAAAAATATATATGAAGTCCTTGAAATGACAGTCGAAGAAGGCTTGAAATTCTTTGAGAATATACCGAGTATAGCGAGAAAACTGCAGACACTTTATGATGTCGGTCTCGGTTATATAAAGATAGGTCAGTCGTCAACAACTCTCTCCGGCGGCGAAGCTCAGCGCGTCAAGCTTGCAACAGAACTTTCCAAACGTTCAACCGGAAGAACAGTCTATATTCTTGACGAGCCTACAACGGGTCTTCATACAGCTGATGTTCATAAACTTATTGAGGTTCTTCAGAAGTTAACGAATACCGGTAATACTGTTATTGTAATTGAACACAATCTCGATGTTATCAAATGCGCAGATCATATCATAGATCTTGGTCCTGA
>SVMP01000188.1 GCA_015067385.1 Oscillospiraceae bacterium
GTTTGACACAGCAAAATAGTCCGTGTTTTCATCGATTGCTTTCGATATCTCCACGGCTCCGTGACCGTAACCGTCAGCCTTTACGACCGACATTATCGCACAGTCGTCTCCAACGATGTTACGTATTTTTTTTATGTTTTCTTTTGCGGCGGAAAGATCAACCGTCGCCCATGTTCTGCGTGTGTGACTCATCTGTTGTGTCCTGAAAATCTATAACTTTGACCGTGTATTCGTCTGTGAAAAACACGGTGGGTCTCATCGTTTGTTTGTCTATCCATACGGAAAATTCGGTTCCGTTCATCACCGATCGGATCTCGTATCTGTCGCTTTTTTGCTTAACTGACGTATTCTCGCCGTTACCCTTCAGTATCTCGGCGATCGTTTCGGAAAGCTTGAATATCGAACCGTTTTTTGCTTCGACAGAAACCTCAGTCCCCTCGCATGATACGGTTCCGTTTTTGTAACGTACAGTAAACGGAAGGCTGTCGCTTGTGAAATCCGAATAGCTTTCCGTTATCGTTGCCTGAAATTCACGTTCGCCCGAAATTACGGTCTTTACGGTGAATGAGGAGAATGTCGGCATGTCAAACTCCTGCTCCTTGCATGAAACGGAATATATCATGGGAAATAAAAGGAAAACCGATAATAAAGCTTTTTTTAACATCTCAGCACCGCCCCGAAAGATATACTGTAAATATATTCGGGTTTTTGCGGTTTATTCGAAACGTTTCAATATTTTTGCGGCTTGAAGCGGTATCATCGAAGGCAAAAGTCCGTGCTTCGATATTTCTTCCGCAAGTTCGTCGGCAGCCTTTCCGTGAAGCCATACGGCGAGTATTGCGGCGTTTTCGGGGGTGTACCCCTGAGCTAAAAATGCACCTGTCATTCCCGCCAAAACATCTCCGCTTCCGCCTTTGGCAAGGCCGCTGTTTCCGGTCGTGTTTATGTAAACCTTTTCGTCGGGGGTCACAATGATAGTCTCGTGCCCTTTTAGTACGACTGTTGCATTGAAGTCTTTCGCCGCCTGTACAGCGCAAAGCTCTCTGTTTTGAGCAATGAATGCAACATCTTTACCTGTAAGCCGTGAAAGCTCCATTTCGTGCGGCGTCAGAATAACTTCGCAGCGTTTATTTAACAGCTTCTTTTTATGCTTCGAAAGGTAATTTATCGCATCGGCATCGATAACGGTCGGCTTTGTTTGCTTTAACAGTTTTTTTACCCGCTTCGCTTTCTTTGCCGAGCCGCAGCCGACAACAAATGCCGTTGCTCTTTTCGATATTTTCATTTTACAGAAAACAGGCTCCGAAAGCCGTGTCTGTAAAACCTTGCGAAGAGTTCCTTTTGCCGATACGTAAACAAGTCCCACTCCGCAATGAAGCGCACCTGTTATTGCAAGAAAAGGCGCGCCTGTCATATGTTTTGAACCGCAATAAAACTGAAGCGCTCCGAATGTCCCCTTGTGAGAATTTTCGGGGCGCTTTTTTATTACAGATCGTATTAAATTTTCATCTGCTCTCAGTGCCATACAGATCTTTGAATATGACGCTTCATGTCTTCGAGTATTCTTTCTTCGGGTTCGAAAATAAGAAGAGTTTTCTTGTATTCTCTGTGATTGAAAACAGCGTAGTAGAGCTTGTCCGTTTTGTTTGAACGTACGTCGATCTTCTTGTTGACGGGCATACTGTCAACCTTTGCCTTTGTTGATTCGTTATATTCGCCGAATTGCTCAAAATCAACCGCTTTTGCTGTGACAAGTCTTGATCTTTCGCTTCTGCAGATTATCTTATCTACGTCGATCTCGCCGTTGAGATATATGTATTCGTATTCAACGTCAAGCTTCATGAAAAGCTTGTAGCCGAAATAGACAATAATACAGATGCAGAGGAATCCCATTATAAGACCGAAGCCTTTAATGTTGGATATACAGAACGTAAAGCTGATCATGGAAAGTGCGATCGTTACAATAAAGATCAGTGCCTGAATACCGTATTCTCTTATCGTTTTTTTACGTGCATAAAGCTGCTCGTAAAACGCATCGTTTATCTGAGACATTTTTTCTCCTTTATGAATTCAGATAATTTCTTACAAGAGCAGCAAGAAGTTCATCTCTGTCAAGCTGTCTTACAAGGTTTCTTGCATTATTGTGTTTTGTAATATATGTGGGATCTTCCGAAAGGATATAGCCGACGATCTGATTGATGGGATTGTCGTATCCCTTCTCGACAAATGCGTCGTAGATCGCAATGAGAGTTCTTTTCATCTCATCGTCTTTATTCATTTTGAGAGAGAAAGTTATGGTGCTGTTGTTGTCCATACTGAGTGTTTCCTTTCTTTCTTGAAATTTATCCGATCCTTACGCTCTTCCGCTAAGAACAGCCGATTCGCCCGTCCTTAGCGGATAGCCTTGGATCATTATTTTCTGAGGGAGATACCGTCTTTTTCAAGACCTTCTATAATGTTTGTCATTATAGCTTCGATATCTTTTTCGCTGAGGGTCTTGTCTTCTGCACGGAGTACGAGCGCATAAGCTATGCTCTTGTATCCTTCAGCAACCTGCGCGCCCTTGTAAACGTCGAATATCTCGATCTTTTCAAGACAGGGACCTGCAAGTGCCTTTATCTTCTTTTCGATCTCGCCGGAGCTTGTTTCATCTTTACAGATAAGCGCAAGGTCTCTTGTTACAGCGGGGAACTTGGGAAGCGGCTTGAATGTCTTTTCGGGAGCAGTCATCTCGTAAAGAACATCAAACGGAATTTCTGCTGCGTATACTTCTCCGCCGATCTCGTAGTTTTCGGCTACAAGAGGATGTACCTGACCGAAAATACCAATCTTTTTGCCGTCAACAATGATCTCAGCAGTGCGTCCGGGATGGTAAGACGGGTTATCGGAACAGGGAACGATCTCGAAATCCTTTGTATTCATCGCGCCGAGAACAGATTCGACGATGCCCTTGAGTGTGTAGAAATCACCGTTGTCACCGTAGAAGCCGAAACAGATAACTTTCTTTTCATCGGGAAGCTTTGTTTCATCGGGATTCTTGATGTATACGGTTGCGATCTCGTAAAGATATGCATAGGGGTTTCTGTAGTTGTAGTTTCTGGAAAGAACTTCGAGCATGGAAGGAAGCGCTCTTGTTCTCATGATGGATGTGTCTTCACCGAGGGGGTTCTTTATCTTCATTACGCTTCTTTCGGGCGCATTTTCGGGAAGACGGATCTTGTCAAAGCATTTCGGGCTTACAAAAGAGTAAGTCATGATCTCGTCAAGACCTGCGCTTCTGAGCGCTTCGCCGAGACGGATCTCAAATTTCTGTTCATCCGTAAAGCCACCGGATCTTACATCAGCCTTGAAGAAAAGAGGTACGATATTGTCATAACCGTAGAATTTTGCGATCTCTTCCGCAATATCGTATTTGTTTTCAATATCGGAACGGAAGGAAGGTACGGTAATAATGTCGTTTTCAACATTCATGCCGAGTCTTTCGAGAATGTCGGACATCTCTTCTTTGGTTATGTTGATGTTAAGATAATTGTTTATCCATTCATAGCTGAGGGGTACGGTCTTAACTTCTGCTTTAACGTTGTTTACATCAATTGTGCCGTCAACGATCTCGCCTGCGCCGAGAAGACAGATAAGCTCACACGCTCTGTCAAGCGCTTCTTCGGTGAGCTTGGGGTCAAGTCCTTTTTCGAAACGTGCGGATGATTCTGTACGAAGTCCGAGCTTCTTGGATGTTTTTCTTACGGACGGAGCAAGGAAATTTGCGCTTTCGAAAACGATCATTGCGGTATCGTCTTTGATCTCACTGTTTTCGCCGCCCATAACGCCTGCCGCTGC
>SVMP01000014.1 GCA_015067385.1 Oscillospiraceae bacterium
GTCTCGGTGCGACTTCGATCATCGTCGCAAAAAAACATTATGAAAACGATCAAAATTTTTGATGCAAAAAATTATCCGCCCGATCTTCCCGTTTTTCAAAGATCGGCGGTTCGTGCGGTGATCGTAAAAGAAAATAAGATATTGCTTGTCAGAAGCGAGAAAGAGGGGTTTTATAAATTCCCCGGCGGCGGCATGGAAGAGGGCGAAACTTTTGCCGATACGCTCATTCGTGAAACGCTCGAAGAGGTCGGGTATCCGATCGTTCCGTCATCGATAAAAGAATTTGCTCTGATCGAGGAAAAACGTCTCTCGACCGTCGATGAAAAGCAGATATTTCATCAGCTTTCTTATTATTTTACGGCTGACGTTCTCGACGAGCGATGCGAACTGTCGCTTGATAATTACGAAAAAGAGCTCGGTTTTAATCCCGAATGGGTCGATATCGAGACTGCGATCAGAATTAATTCCGAGTTCGATGAAAAATACGGTGTTTCTTTCGTCCGTCGTGATACTTTCGTTCTGAAATATATATGGGAGAATAAAAATGTATAAAAAAATTCTTATCATCGGCTCGCCCGGCAGCGGAAAAAGTACTCTTGCACGGAAAATTGCGGAGAAAACGAGGCATGAGCTTATTCATCTCGATAACGAATACTGGTCTGACGCGTGGGTCGCAACGCCGAGAGAAGAGTTTCGGACTAAGGTCGCAAAGCTCGCCGAAAAAGACTGCTGGATTATGGACGGAAACTATTCCAATTCACTCGATATCCGCATTCCTGCCGCAGATGCCGTGATATTTCTCGATATAAACCGCTTTGTCTGCCTTTTCAGCGTTATCGGTCGGCACGGCAAGGCTCGTCCCGATATCCCCAACGGCTGTGCGGAAAAATTTGATAAAGAATTTCTTGAATTTTTAAAGTACGTTTTGTCTTTTCCCAAGAAAAACCGCAGGAAAATATTTGACATACTCTCCGAATACCCCGAAAAGCCCGTAATTATTGTTAAAACAAGAAAAGAAGCAAACGAGCTTGCCGAAAACTTTTTGAATATAACCGAAGATCTTAAATAAAAAAGAACCTCAATTTTTTAATTGAGGTTCTTAATTTTACAGTAAGATCTGACCGTTTATATTGAGCTTAAACTGCAGACCGAGCTTTTCGGCCGCTTTTCTGCAAAGTATCATTCGACCGAGGAAGATCTCGAAATAGTCCATAACGGGACAGAGGTCGGTGTCGATAGTAAGCTCCAGAGTGATCTCCGTCTTTTCGTCGTTGATCTTCGTTGACGATTTTTCAACCGAGTAGTTTACTCTGTCGTGTATATCAAAAGTCGTCGCTTCTCTGTTTCGTACACGGCTTCGTCTGACGTCCGTTTTGTCCGCCAGTATCAGCGCCGCGGCGATCGGGTTGACGGCAAATGCCGTGCCTTCGTCGTGATTTCCTATCGCAGTCGTGATCGTTGCAATCTCTTCGGGACTTCCGCCGAGATGGTCAAGAATTCTGAAAGCCATCACCGCACCGCTTTGGGCGTGGTCTGTTCTGTTAACAAGATTGCCTATGTCGTGAAGATATGCGGCGATCTTTGCAAGCTCAACATCTCTTTCGGGGTAACCGAGAGTGGTGAGAATATTGCCGGCGGTGTTCGCAACTCTTGTAACGTGCGCAAAACTGTGCTCCGTATAACCGAGAGCCGTGAGCGATTCGTCAGCTTTTCTGATATAGGTCTTTATTGCTTCGTTTTTAGTGATTTCTTCGTATGTTAACATTTAAGTCCTTTTTTATTTGCCGCAGAGCTCAAGAGTGTCTCTTGCAATCATAAGTTCTTCGTTTGTGGGGATAACGAGGAATCTGAGCTTAGCGTCATCTTTGGAGATATCGATCTCGATACCGCGTTTGCTGTTCTTTTCTTCATCGATAGCAGCGCCGAGGAATGCGAATTTTTCAGCGCAACGGCTGCGGTAGCTTGCATTGTTTTCGCCGATACCGCCGGTGAATACAACTGCGTCAACGCCGTTCATTTCTGCAGCGTAAGAACCGATGTATTTAACGAGCTGATGAACGAGCATGGATTCGATAAGTACGCATCTGGGATCGCCTGCTTTGCCGCCGTCTTCGATCTCTCTGTTATCGCTGGTCTTGCCGTGAATACCGAGAATACCGGATTTCTTGTTCATAATATCGTCGATCTGACGAGCGGTGAGACCTTCTTTTTCCATGAGGAAGGGAACGATAGCGGGGTCGATGGAACCGCAACGTGTACCCATCATGAGACCTTCGAGCGGTGTAAGACCCATGGAGGTATCGATACATTTGCCGTATTCAACAGCCGCAACGGAAGAACCGTTACCGAGATGGCAGGTGATGACTTTAACATCTTTGGGATCTTTGCCGAGGAGGGCAGCTGCTCTCTGGCTTACATATCTGTGAGAGGTGCCGTGGAAACCGTAACGGCGAACCTTGTACTTTTCATAGTATTCGTAGGGGAGGGGATACATATACGCATAGTCGGGCATTGTCTGATGGAAACCTGTGTCGAAAACAGCTACCTGAGGAACGTCCTTACCCATGATCTCTTCGCAAGCGTGGATACCGGTGAGGTTGTGGGGATTGTGAAGCGGGCCGAGTTCGCAGCAATCTTCGATCGCTTTGATAACATCGTCGTTAATAACAACGGAGCCGGAGAATTTTTCGCCGCCGTGGAGAACTCTGTGGCCTACAGCGTCGATCTCTTTCATGGATTCGATAACGCCGTTTTCTTTGGAAACAAGGGTGTCAACAACGAGCTTGATAGCTTCGCTGTGGTTTTTCATATCAACGGAAAGTTTGAAATCTTCTCTGCCGGGAACTTTATGCTTGAAAGCGCCGCCTTCAATACCGATTCTTTCGCAAATACCTTTTGCAAGAACAGTTTCGTTTTCCATATCGAAAAGCTGATATTTAACGGAAGAACTGCCTGCGTTAATAACAAGAATTTTCATGTTTTAATCACCTTTATTTATGTATTTGTAATTTAAGTTAATTATATATCATTAAAGTGAATATTTCAAGGGTTTTCGTCATTTTTCGGAAAAAAGTTAATTATTGCGGCTTAACGATACTTATCTTCATCGCAGGGCGAACCGCTTTGTTGCTGTCGTTTGCAGGGCTTCCGTATGAGCCTGCCGAACCGTGTTCGTAATCAATGCATACGACGGTCCTTGACCCTTGCCCGATCGTTCTCGTCCACCAATTGCACGCATTTTCAACATTTATTTCCGGATAATCGGGGCGGCTGTCTGTTGCATATACCCCCATGCTTTTTGCGTATTCGGTCGCAGCGCATGTCCTGTTGAAGTGATCAATGGTTTCTATCTCCTCACGGCTTAAAAGGAAAACATTGTCCGTAACATCTTTTCCGTTATCTGTTTGAAGTATCATTCGCTGTTCAACGGGGTCGAGAGCATCTGTGTAAAAAGTTCTGTTTAACCATCTTCTTAAGGATGAGTTTTCCCAGGTCAGCTCGTCTGACGTGAATGCCGAGTCAAATTCGAGACAGTCAAGCGCATATTTGCTGAGGACAAAAATATGATCTTCATGCTTTTCAATAACGATCCATTCGATCTCTTCTCTTCCGTTTTCAAGATCGTTGTCCTGCTCGTATCTGCCGAATGTTATACAGTCGCCAACCTCTGCGCTTGCAAGCTTTTCAAGGTTATTTTCGATAAAAATATCTTCCGCAACCTCAAGACTGTTTTTGTATCTTTTTATCTCTGTCAGTATTTTGTATGCTTCGTCCGTTTTCCCTTCGTCCATCAATGCTATCGCTTCTTCGTATTTTTTACTCGGGACTATTTCGGTTGTATATACCGAATAAACGGCAATTATCGCAATTAATACAACAATAAACGCAGTAATTATGATCTTTTTCATCTTTTTCTGTCCTTTTCCCCTTTTTTCTTTAATTATACAACATTCTGCGGCTTTTTTCAAGTGCTTACGGCTGTTTTTTTATATTCTCGCTATCGTTTCCGTCCAATATTCCGTCGGTCTGAACGTCGTTTCGCCCTCCGAAGATATCTTTGCTTTTATTTTATATTCAAAAGCTAAATTCCTGTCGCCTGTCGCTCTGTCCTTTGCCGTTATTTCGGTTATTATAAACGGCGTCGGACCGTAAAGCCCGAACTGAGGCGCGTTTATCCTCACTCTGTCGAAAAGCTGAAAGCCATAGGTGTTCGTTAAAAATGACGCTTCAACATTGTCGTTTGAATACGATCTTAAAATATTTACCGCCGCCGTAGTCGCCGCACCTTCCGATGTTATAAGACTGTTATGCATAACGCCTTCGTAACGTCCCGAACCGCCGTAGCTTGCCATGCCGTTTATCATTATCGTGTTTGTTGATTCCGAACGTATGCCGTTTGCTCCGTAAACCGTCTGAACGTTTCGGTAATCGCTCATATCTTTCGATATTTCAAGCGACATCAGATCCGTAATTCTGTTCGGCTCGGTGTTCGTTATATCAACGCAGTACATCGCCTCGGTTATATTTATGCCGTTCAAAAAGAAAAATGTTCCGTTTTCACGTATCCACCATTTGCTTCCGTCTGCCTCTCCGAGCTCATCGAAAACCTTTGCAAGCGATTTTCCTTTAACATAATAGCTTTCAAGCGGTACTCCGCCGGAGAACAGGTCGGGATTGTAAAGAAACCCTTCGCTTGTTTGAGATGTCGTTGCAAGGTATATAAGAAAAAGAGTTCTCGCGATCGCGCCTGTGTTTGTGTCCAAAGTTGAATATTCGCCGCAAAATCGGTGGGAAAGAACAGCTTCATAACCCTTGCATCGAACCGTGATGCCGCTTCTCGATTCGTTTCTGTATACCTCATTAACACCCGTCACTATCCCTGCCCATGCGATGCTGCCGTAGTCGTCCTCAAGATATGCCCTCATTCCGTAGCTTACGCTGACACCGTCCGAAAATTGAGGCTCAAGGCGGAACGAAAGCTCCGAACGGAACGTTCCGTATCTTCGCCATACGACCGTGCCCGAAATTGTCTTGTCTGTCAGATCAACGCCGTTAACATATATCTTCATCAGTTTACAGCCCTTTCTTCAATGATTCCTTCGCCGTTTATGTATATGTCCGCTTCAAAGCCGTAAAACGGGGTCCTGCCGCTGTCATCTCCCGAAATTCTCGTTACCGCAACGCTCACAGGGTACCGTCTTCCTATAAAGCTGCTTTCCGAAACCCCCTTTTCTTTCCTGTCAAATAAAAATATCTCGCTCTTGCATTCCGTTCCCGTAAACTCTGCAAGAGAAAATAAATAATCGTTTGCAGGATCGCCGATAACTCGGTCTGCCTTTATGCTTATTGTTTCCGTGTAGCCCAATATCTCCGTTTCGGTCGATCTTTTCGAGACGTATTGAAATGTTTTGACAATGGGCTTTATCTTTCGTTCGTATGATTTAACGCCTGCGCAAAGCGGCGAATAAAGCCCGTATCCCGTTCTTACCGCAATGCCGTAATCTTTTCTGTCTGCAAAGTTCATTCGTTTTCCTCCCAGTATAAAATGTAAAACGATGCCTCGTATTCATCGTCGCCGTTGTCCGTTCTTCGCTTCAGCTTCGGATGGCTTTCCGTTCCCGCTTTGAGCGCCAGTCCTCCGTCTAAAGAAGGAAGACTCTTTTCACATATCTCCGCCGCTTTTTCAAGAGTGCCGATCGCCCCCGATCTTGTTGCCGTGTCGTAGTTTGATACTCTTAAGGTCAGCGTAAAAATGCTCTTTTTAACGTCGCCTCCGTATATGTAGCCCTGAACCTCGTCGGGGCCGTCCTTTATCTTCAACAGAAGCGTTCCGTTCGCTTTCTCTGTCGCTTCGGGGAATATCTCCGGAAGCTCCGAAAACCCCGAAAGCCATGAAATTACAGATCTTTCAAGTCCTTTTATCATTGATATAACATCCTTCCTCTTCCGCTTATTTCAATTATTTCCGCCTTTGTTAAGCTGTCGTATGTAACGGAATATACGGTAAATACCTCACAGATCTTCTTTATCTCGTCCGCACCGTTGTCAAGAGAAAAATCCGTCTGTCCCACTGTTATCATATCGCCCTCTTTTACGGTCCAACATCTTGCTCTTGCGCTTTCTGTCATCGCCGCATGATCGTTCTTGTTCGCATATATAAGCTCACTGCAATTTGCAGGATTTACATAAAGCTTAAAGCTGTTGTACGGAAGCAGACCCGTGTCAGACGGACGAACGCTTTCTTTTCGCTCAAATCGCACGTTCTTTAATACGTAACGCTCGTAAATGCCCTTTCCGTTAACGTCTTCGCCTGATTTATGGTAGACCGTAACCGTGCTCTTCATCAGTTTTTTTAACATAGCCTGTCCTTTCTTGTTTAAAAAAGAGGCGACTTTGCGCCGCCTCTTCCGTTTTCAGTTAGGGTTGAGTAACCCCGCTTCGATTAGTATTTTAACGATCTGCCTGCCTATTTCTTCGGCAAGCTCTCGTATGTCAATGTCGTGTACTTCCTTCTTTTCCGAAAGAATTTCCACAATTTTATCGTCAATACCGTTTATGTTACGCACCGAATATCAAAAGCCGTCCTTCCTTTGAAAATGTCAATGTCGTGTACTTCATGTTTTCCCGAAATAATTCGGAAATCTTTTTATATCGCACGCTGTATCAGCCCCGCATCCATTAAAAACATCATCGCAAGCCCCGAGATCGGTATTCCGAGGTACGAAAGACCGCTTTTGTGTCTGTACGATACGGATGCGTTTCCTATTTCCTCTCTCGATATTTCCGTTCCCATAGCACCGAGATATTCTTTGCCGCCGAGAGAATAAAGCATCTCTGTCTGTGCGCAGGCAGCCTTTTTTGCCGCAGTCGCTTTCCCGTTTTCTTTTTTTACGGCACCGCTTGCCTTGCCTGCAGTCAACGCTTCGATTATGTCGCAGGCTCGCTCCGCAAACTGCTCAAATTCTTCTTCTGGAATGGGAGAACCTTTGTATTCTCCCATATAATAGCCGTGATCGATAAATGCCATGGCTTAACCGAGAACTCGAACCGCAAGTTCGGGATAAAGAGTTGTGAATCCGTAAAGGGTATCAACGGACATTGTCTGCTTCTTTGTTGAAATATCGTAATCGAATGTTACACGCAGAGAGATTCCGTCAAAGGATGTAACATAGCTTTCGGCACCGCGTGCTTTTTCGAGAGGACGGGAAACGAAGCCGAATGCATTCTTGTGAAACGCAAGATTTGCGGTATGGTCGTCAACAAGCTCAACGGCGGTTTTTGCGCTGATGCCGCCGGAAGCAACCGCAGGATAAATTTTTGCGGAGATAACAGAGCCGGAGGCTGTTGCGTTTTCTGTTACAACATAATTTTTGCCGCCGATCTTTAAAATGTCGCCTTTTACAAGTGTGCCGGATGTGCAGTCGATCCTGATCTGCTTATCGCCTGCGAATGCAGAGGATGAAACAGTCATCGCACCGGTCAGGGTGCCTTTCTTGTGTTCATAGACCTGCTGTGACATGTAATTTTCAAGGCCGATAAGTCTGCCGATAGATCCGTTTCTGAGCGCTTTTGTGCTGCCGCTCTTGTCTGCGGAAACAATGGCGCTGTCAGCCTGGAATGAAGCGAGAGCTTCGCTGTCCCAAACGCAGTATCTTTCCGTGAGAGGCGCTTTGTTGTCGTTTAACGCTTTTGCAACAGACGCAAAAGTCGCAATACCGGAGGGTACTTCGCCTGCAGCCCCGCAGGTGTAGGGAATATCCCTGTAGAGCGCAAGACCGTCGGCATTGATCTTTTCTGCGATCGCAACCGCCGCAGGCGTTACGACCTGACGTGTGAAGTCCTCAAGATTAAGCGCCATTTCCTTTGCCGTAAGCTCAACGGAAACGTCTGCGATCTTGTCAAGGGTAACAAGTACGCTGTTTTCTTTAACATCCTGCACGTCGATCTGGGATGTAAACTCTTTTGCGGAATATACCGCAGGCTTTTTGATCTGAACAACGTCGCCCTTTTTGCCCATTCCCGAACAGAATTCCTTGTAGGAAAGTGCGGGAAATACAAGATTTTCATGGAGAATAGGGAGTGCAGCTCTTGCTATCTCCTGAACTGTAAGAAATGTGTTTGCCATTTTTTTTATTTTCCTTTCTTTTTTAAGCCGATCACTCGGTCTTCATTATGTTTTTATAAAATTCTTCGTCACTCATTCGAGATGCGTCTTTTGTTACCGTTCGTCCTTTCGGAAGAAAAGTCGAAACCGTCCTTACCTGCGGCGCTTCGTCCTCGAAAAGCCACGGGTTTTCTCTTTTCAGCTTTTCCGTATGCTCCGAAAGAAGCTCGTCGTTAAGCCCGTTTTCATCGTAAACAGAACTCTCGTCAAGCATTGCTCTTGCCGCTTTTATGTTTTTCGCCCTTGTCTGTGAAAGTAAAAGCTCTATCCTGCTTTCGTTTTTTACACTCAACAGCTCGCTTTCAAGCTCTCTGTTCTTTTGCGAAAGACTGCTTAATGCGGAAAATTCTTCATCGTTAACAAGATGAAAACCTCCTTTCGAAGCCAATCTCTTTTCAAATGATTCAAGATCGAGGCTTTCATTTCCGAAAACCGATTCGAGAATGTCTCTATTCATTACCGTTCACCTCTTTGAGTATTCTTTTTGCCGTCTGTTCATCTTCGCCGAAATGCTTTATTCTGTATTCATACGGCATCATTATCTTTTCCTTTACAAGCTCCAGATCTCGCTTCTGAACAGATGCCTCGTCTTCGATAACGCTGTCGTCAAAAATAATGCTGACAGACGCATTTTCGTCTATCTCTTTGCATAGGAATCTCGCTCCTATGTACAAAACAGCCTTCGCTATCGAAATAAGAGGACGTTCAAGCAATATCTCATGCTTTCTTATGCTTCGGAAAAGATTCGAGTTTTCGCTGTTGATCTGCGTTGCCGTAACAACGTTCGATGCGTCAAATCTGTAATGCCTTTCACCGAAACCGCATTTTGAGGACAGATAGTTCATCTGCTCCTGTATCCCTCGCACATGGTCCGCAACACGAAGCGCAGGGTTGAATTCCTGCGGCATCATATCGCCGTCAAGCGCTTTGTCGCCAAGATACATAAAAAGCTGTCTGTTCGTGTCCTGAGGCGCAAAATAATTGCCGTTGTCGTCTCTTTCAAGCAAGTCACGGCGTAAAAATACCATCTTTTTGCCAAGAACGAATTCCATGTTCAAGCTGTCATAACAAAGATCGATGCCCTTGATTATGTCTATTGCGTCCGCAAAAACAGATATTCCCATCGCCGATGTCGAAACCGCATTGTTTACAATATTCGGCTTGATTATCGCAAACCAGGGTATGTTGTTCCCGGTTTTAACTTTAGGCGCAATGTTTTCGGGCAGGGAAACTTCGCAAAAACCGTCTTTTTCGGAAAAACATCGGTTGTATATCGTGTACTCTCCGTCTTCGACAAGATGCGCCTGAATATAAAGAAGCTGTTCGCCGTTTTCAACGACCTGTCGTGCAAATGCAACCTCTTTTATCTTATCTCCCGACCATGTTATCGGAAAAATACTTCTTGCATCGATATAATCAAAATTGATCCTTCCGTTTTCTGTCGGGTGAATGTTGCCTTTTATGTCAACGTCCACTCCGTCCACACCGCATACTATCGCGCCTGTGCCCATAGCAAACGTCTTTTCAACAAGCCTGTTTGCTTCGGTCCAGAAATCGTTTTCACCGAAAACTCCGCCCGAACCATCTTCGCCCTGAATAAATAAACTGCTTTTCTTGTTCCCTATCAAAATATACGTCTTCTCGTTCAAGAGAAGATTTGCCCAGTCTTCGCAGACTCTCTTTGCCATGTGAAGCCTGTGCATCGTTCTTTTTACGGTCGAAAGCCCATTGTTGATATAAACATTGTGAAAACCCTCAGCAGAGCCCGAATACCATTCGTGCCATTTGTCTATGAGCGCTTCCATTCCGTCATCAACAGTCTCTGCACCGAAATACTCTCGCAGGCATTTGTGAATTGTTGAATTGTCCAAGGTCTGACCTCCTGTTTTTTTATTTCGGAACGGCTTACCATTTGATAAACCTTTCCCATGCATATTCTTCAGCGTCCGCCGTATCTATATCGCACGTTCCGTTGTCAAGACGTCTGTCAGGATTCTGAGGGTCCCAAAGCTGCGTTGCCGTGCTTTTTATGACATTTTCACAACCCTCAAGAACGCTCCATCTGTGTTGGGAGATAAGTCTCGCTTTCGTTGCTATACGCTCCGCTATCGGGGTCTTCCTGCTGTCGCCTATAGCAAGCTTTAACCCCGCCTTTCTCGCCGCACGTACAACTCCCGCCGTAAGATACTGCGCCTCGCTGTCCATAAATGCGTATGTTATCGGAATATCAAAGCTTTCCGAAAGTCCGCCGACAAATGATATAAACTCTTTCTCTATCATGTCGGGCGTTATTTCTCCCTTGCGTCCTTTTATTCGCCTGTCTCGCAATACGATAACTCCGCCTTCGCCCTTTCTTAATCCGACCGCAACAAAAGCGGATGCGGAATTGTGTCCGCCGTAATCCACGCCGATGATTATCTGTGATACATCGTCGGGAACTTCCTTTACGGTCCATTCTTCGGGGCTCTGCGCAAATTGAGGAAATATCAACCCCTCCGCCGCCGCACGTTCACCGAGTATCGACCGCCTGTACCAGAATGAACCTATCTCATACTGCGCTTCTATCTCCGCTCTTCGCTCGCTTGAGATCGAGGCGTTGTCCCAGATAGTGAATTTTTCGTGGTTTACGTTTAACCCCATCTCTGCGTATTTGTCAACATACTCCGAATATATCGGATGCGACGGATAATCGGGGTTGAAATCCCATAAAACACGCCTCATCTTCGCCGCAAGCTGTCTGTTGAACGCTTCGTCGATAAAACATTGATCGTCCCCCGAAATGTAATGCTTGTTGACCTCCGTCGCTATCCATATGCCGTATGAGTTGCCTCTGATCTTCTTGTAACTGTCGGCTTTTCCGCCGCCCGCGAAAATTACTATCTTTTCGCCTCTCTTTATCGTTTTAACAAACAGGCACGTGTTGCCCTTGTGCTTTCCCCATCGGCATCTGCCCCTGAATATGTGCTCAAGCCCGAATCCGTTGCAGTCACCGATGTTTGTGAGTGCCGTCGTTAACGTCGTTCCCGAAGCCAGATGCAGTTTGTCGGGCGAACGCTCAAGCAATGCCGCAAATGCCAGCACGTTCGCTATCGTTTTCCCCGATCGCACCGCACCCTCCGCAAAATTGAACGTGTGGTCCGAACATCTTCTTATATATTCCTTGTGCTTTTCCGATAACGGCTGCCAGGGGATCGTCTTTCTCTTTATCATGGATCCATTATTTCCAATTCGTCAAGGTCTTCGATCTCTTCTTCCGGCGTTCTCTTCCATAGGCCGAGATAGTCGCCGAGCTTAACAAGCGCCTGCTGCTTGTTGTAAAGCTTGAATTTAAATCCCGACCTCGAATTCGTTATCTCCGCTACAGCTCTCGTGTCAAGCGCTTCGCTGTCTTTGACAACTATCTTCGCCTCTCCGTTTTCATCAACGAAAAACGAAAGATAATTCGTTATGTCATCAAAGGCTATCTTCGCAAGCTCTTGTATGATTCGCTGCTCTGTGATCTTTTCTTTTTTCTTTCTTATGCTTAATACGCCTTCTTTCATACGCTTTGCGGCTCATCGGGTACCCTTCGCTGTCCGTAATTATATAATATCACACTTTTAGTGAGAATTTTCTCAACTTTGTTCAAAAAAAACCGTTACGGCAATTTTTTTTACCGTAACGATCAATTTTTTTATTTTATTTTAAGTTTTCGTAAATCGTGTCAAATAAAACGCCTGTTTTATCCGAGCCGTGTTCCCAATACATGATCCCTTTCAGCCCTTCACGTTTTACATATTCGCATTTTTCTTTAACAGACTGCGGATCATCGTAGGAAATAAAGTCTTTTCCGTCAAAAAGCCAGGGGGCTTTTGCCGTATCATCCCAATATTTCGTGAATCTGCCGCTCTTTTCGTGGATCAGGCTGATCTCCGTATATCCCGGACCGAAGCCGCCGCCGGTAGGGGAGGGCTGATGCATTCCGTTGTTTATATTCGGGACATTTTTCCACATTCTTGAGTAGAACGCCGCACCGAGAACCATCTTATCCTTCGGAATACCTATACCTTCGAGCATTTTTACAGCGCGGTCCGCACTGAATATAATAGGTGCATCAACAGGGTCGTAAAGACACGTATGATGTCCGGTCGGCTGATCCCAACCTCGCAGATCGTATGTCATGAGGTTCAGAAAATCGAGATATTCATGCGAAAGATGGATCTCCGTCCTGTCTATATACCATTGACCGCACGCCGCCGCAGTCGTAAGCCAGCATTTTTTGCCACGCTCTTTTTCGTATTCGTCAAGAGCTTTTCTGTACTCCGAAAAAAGACGTGTGTGCTGATATTTCTCTTCAAGTATACCTTCATCGCCGGGAAACTCCCAGTCGCAGTCTATTCCGTCAAAACCGAATTCACGGACTATATCCATCGTCGAATCAACAAATATCTTCATGCTCTCTTTATTCGCCGTTGCGGGTCCGTGTCCGTGCTGGTCGCCGCCGCCCGTGGAAAGCAAAATATTAAGGTCGGGATTGCTCTCTCTTATCCTTTCCAATTCGCTCAGAAACGGACGCTGTCTGTCGATGTTTATTTTACCGTCCTTGACTATCCCGAAAGCTACGTTCAGATGCGTAAGCCTTTTTGCCTGCAGATCGGTTATTTCGTAAAGAGACCGTCCTGTCGAATAACCGACATACACATATTTTCCGTTTATCATATTTCTCTCCTTTTAAAACATAAAAACCCAACGTGAAATCGCTTCCACGCTGAGTCTTTTTCATTTATTTACAGAAGTTTCTTGCTATCTCTGCCCATTTCCAAAGTCTTGTCGGATCGTTTCTTACGGTCGTTATATCTTTGAGGATAAACTCAACGGGGCATCCGTGCTTTGATGTCGCATTAATAGTCTTTTGGAATTCGTTTTTAACAACATCTTCGGGGAAGATGTCCCATGCAACGTTCGCAGGGTTCGGTTTTCTCGAATATACATAATCCTTGCCGATCTTTTCAGCTCCGAGGTCTTCGTTTACCCACGGGCTCATCGAGATCTTTCTGAGGTTCGGGATCTTTCTTAAAACATCAACCTTGATATCGTTCGGTTCGCAGCAGCCGTAATAACCCAAACCGAAACGCTCGTACCACGGAATTATGTACTGAACGTCAAATTCATCGTGCATTTCGGGAGATACCATCGAGAAAAGCTGCGGCGCACTGTATGTCCAGCTGTTTTTCGCTGTATGTGTGTCTCCTGCGTTCGGATCGTCTCCGTAACCTTCCATAACATCGTTGTATGCACCGGTGCAGTGTACGGTGTCCATTCCCGCTGTCATAAGTCCCTGCTCTTCAAGCTGGTCAAGCATATGCATATGCATTGCGATAACTTTTTTGAGAAGTCTGTGAATGAAATCGGGATCGTCCGCCATGTCGTACATTATGTTTTCAACACCGCGCCACCAGGAAATTCTGTCCCAATAATGGAAATATCCGTCGTAACCTGTCATTTTAACGCCGAGAATGCCGTCAAGAATGCTTTCGTGGATCTCTTTGTTTCTCTTTGTTGCTTCAACATCATACGTAACCACGGGCATTATAAGCTTCTTTTCAAGCGCTTCGTCATTGGGAAGCTGGTCAACATATACATGCGTGCTTGCTCCCGAACTGCCGTCATCCTGGAATATCGCAGGCATGTTTACGCCTGTTACGCTGTACGATTTTCCTACATTTATATAAGGTCTGACAGGACGGTCGTCTGCCATGTGCTTCTGTCTGTATATTGTCTCACGAAGCTGCCATTCTATTCCTCTGCAAACGGGATCTTCGCATCTTAACGTCAGCTCGTCCTCGTAATTCATTTCATGCCAACATACCTGGTCGATCATGAACATCGGTCTTTCGGGGTTTAGCCCGTTGAGCTTCTTCCAAAGACGGATCTTTTCTGCCTGCTCAGGCTTCGCCGCAAGCTCCGCAACCTGCTTTGCAAGCTCTCTTACTATCTGTAAGTCTTTATTCATATTAATTAACCATAGCCTTCGTTTGCGAAAGCTTCCTTTCATATGGAAATTGGGGTTGGTTTTGCTAAGCAAAATTGTTACTGTTTAAGTGTCGAAAACCACAAATCTGCGTGAAAAATACTTTTTCACGCCCTATCCCTCCGTTTATTATTTATTATTGGGATAAGGCTTATTTGTCTATGATACAATTATATCGTATTTTACGTCTTTTTCTTATATTATAATATTATAATATTTGCGTATAAGAAAGTTTTTGTGAACTGTGTCCTACATTTGAACTCTGTATATAAAACTGTTACAAAATATTGTCATCTATTGACTTGTGTTTCTATTTGTGATAGAATTTTTTCACAGTAAATCAATAAAAGGATGGTGAAACCATGACCGCAGCTGAATACCTTTCAAAAATTCCCGATCATATAGCCGAGGCAATGCGTGCTCGAGACGTTGATGTTGAAGGAATAATTTCATATCAGTATTCCGATATGGATAAAGAGGGTAATTTTGTCGATTGCTGGGTATTTTTCGATAAAGAGCTCCTTTATATTTTAACAGGCTACGATAAAGTTGAAAAGACCCGCGGCAATAAAAAGCTTAAAGCGTCATTCGAATTTCTTTCGATCGACAGAATAGACCATTCCACTCTTAAATCTGTCGAGGTCGAGCGTTTCGTTTCGACAGCGCGTTTGGTAGCTCACAAAAAGGACGAAAACGAACCCTCCGAGGAGCTTTTGAAGTTCTCTCTCGGTATCGCAAATAAAATGGTTCCGTTTGTCCGTCATTTCAATGATTTTAAAGAAGGCAAGGCCGTTGAATACAGCGATAAGGACGAGGATGAGATCTTCTGCCCGAAATGCGGCTCAAGATATCCCGACCCAAGCAGAAAGATCTGCCCGAAATGTATGGATAAAGCGTCTGTGTTCAAACGTCTCCTCGGCTTCTTTAAATTTTACAAAAACAAGCTTATCGCATACTTTGCAATGCTCATTATCAGCACGGCGTTTACCGTCGTCTCTCCGTATCTCGGAACAAAACTTCTTTACGATAATGTTCTCACTCCCGGCATAGATGCCAACCTTTTCGGCGAAGTCGGTCTCGTTATCGGTGTTATAATTTTAGCAAGAATTCTTTCGTTGCTCATTAACATCGGTCAGTCTTATATCGTCGGCGGAATCATTCCCTGGGTCGTTTACGACTTAAAAGTAAGGATCTTTACAGCCATGCAGAAGCTTTCCGTCGGCTTTTACACCTCAAAGCAGACAGGCTCGCTTATGACCCGTGTAAACCGCGACTCAAACAATATCTATTGGTTCTTTGTTGACGGTGCACCGAGCGTTGTCGTCAATGTCCTTATGTTTATCGGGATCCTCGCCATCATGCTCTATATGAACTGGCAGCTTTCGATCATCGTCGTCATAACGATCCCCGTTCTCCTTTTCCTCTATAAGATCATTCAGAAATCTTTCCGTAAGCTTCATCATGCACGCTGGATCAACGAAGCAAATATGTCGTCCTATATAAGCGACTCAATGTCAGGTCAGCGTATCATTAAGGCGTTCGCAAAAGAAAAAGAAGAAAGCTCCCGCTTCGCAGGCTATTCCGGAAGAAGCGCCGCAGCCGATAAACGCGTTTCAAACGCCGAATCAACCGTCTTTCCTCTTCTCGGTCTTATTATGATGATAACGAATCTTGTCGTCCTTTTCGTCGGCGGCTCAATGATCGTTACTCACTCATACGGCATGACGCTTGGCAAGCTTATGACCTTTACGGCTTACATGAACATGCTCTACCAGCCCCTCGATTTTCTTGCATGGGTATCAAACTGGTGGGCAAGATGCGTAGACTCCGCGCAGAGAATTTTTGAGGTCATGGATGCGACTTCCGATGTTCAGGAATCGGAAAATCCCGTTCATATGCCCGAAATGAAGGGCGATATCGAAATGAAAAACGTCCGTTTCGAATATGAACCCGGCAGACCTATCATCAAAAATCTCAGCCTTTCCGTTAAAGCAGGTCATATGGTCGGAATTGTCGGCAAAACAGGCGCCGGTAAAAGTACGATCGTTAACCTTATGGCTCGTCTTTATGACGTTGCGGACGGTTCGATTACGATCGACGGTGTAAATGTAAAAGACATTGCATCCGTTGATATGCGTAAAAATATAGGTATAGTATCTCAGGAAATTTATCTCTTTATCGGAACGATTGCCGATAATATCCGCTATGCAAACCCCGGCGCTTCAATGGATGAGGTCATCAGCGCCGCAAAAACAGCTTCTGCTCACGACTTTATCATGCGTCTTCCCGACGGCTATGAAACTCGTATCGGCGCAGGCGGTCAGGATCTTTCGGGCGGCGAAAAACAGCGTCTTTCCATCGCAAGAACGATCATTCAAAACCCCAAGATCCTTATTCTCGACGAAGCAACCGCCGCTATGGATACAGAGACCGAACGCAATATCCAGCAGGCTCTCTTCAATCTCCAGAAGGGCAGAACGACCGTTGCGATCGCTCACCGTCTTTCAACTCTCCGTGATGCCGATGTCCTTGCCGTTATCGATAACGGCGATATGGTCGAATACGGAACTCACGATGAACTCATTAAAAAGCAGGGCGAATACTATAAGCTCTATATGCTTCAGTTCGATGCCGTTAAACATATCGGTATAGCTGAGTAATGCTTTTCACCTTTACAGAAAGGAAATTAATTTTATGGCAGAAAAAAATATAACAGAGCTTGCCGAGATCGTTATCATCGATCCTTCTTCGGCTGTGTTTGCTCCCGAAAAAGGCGGTTATATTTCTTTATCGTATAAAGGAACCGAATATAAAAAGGTCAAGCTCAACAGAGCGCTTCCTTACCGTTGTCCCAACGAATATATCTGCGTTTCCGATAAAGACGGCAAAGAGATCGGTATCATCAAAACGATCGATGATTTTTCCGACGAACAGAAAGCCGTTATCGAAGGCGAACTCGATAAGCTTTATTACAGCCCTGCAATAACCCGTATCATTTCCGCAAAGGACAGAATGGGTTATATGTACTTCGAGGTTGAAACGACCGTCGGCAAGCGTGACTTTGCAGTCCGCGATGCTTCAAGAAACATCAAGTTTATCGACCCCGACCGTAAAGCGTCCGTTCAGATCAGAGACGTTGACGGCAACCGCTATATCGTCGAAGATTTTATGGCTCTCGATTCATCAAGCGCAAAAAAGATCGAACCTTTTCTTGTCTGATATAAAAAATAATCAAATCGTTATAAAATCCGAAAGGAGTGACCGTTTTGACCGCAAGCACCGCAACGTCGGAAAATCTTTACAGCGTTGAGTACGATATCGATTCGTCGGATCTGCTTTGTGCAGGTAAGATCGTTTTAACAAAAGATATGCAGCTCATTCTTTTTGCTGACGGCAAAACAGAATCCAGAGAAGAATACCGCTGCGATTTTAATGAGGTCAAAGAGCTTCAGATAAACTCTCATATCGGCTGCGCAAGCCTTGAAGCCGAACTTAAAAACGGCGATAGAGTCCGTATCTGCCGCTTCACTCAAAGCTGCCTCAATCAGATCTCTGAATTTATCAAAGCGGCTAACTACTATATCGAAACAGGCGAATATACCGAGATAAATATCGAACGTACAGTCTGCCCCAAATGCGGTAAACATTTTATCGTTAATACGCAGATCTGTCCGAACTGTTCAAACAAAGCGTCTATTGTCGGTAAATTCCTTGCCCTCGGTAAAAAATATATGCCTGCATTTGCATTGTCGGGCGTCCTCGTCCTGTTTTGCAATGTTATAAATCTTATAATCCCTCTCGTTAACAGGATCCTCGTTGACGATTATCTTTTCCCCGCATCCGAAGGCCTCGAACCATGGGGAGATAAAAATCCCGTCCTCATGATCCTTATTCTGATCCTCATCATGCTCGCGTGCTACGTTCTTATCCGTGTTATCAACATCGCAGCCGCGCGTATGCGAAACGCCACATCCGCAAAATTCATAAACAGCGTCCGTATCAAGCTCTACGATAAAATACAGGTCCTTTCAATGTCCTCTATTTCTCGCAGAACAACAGGCGACCTTATCAAGCGTGTTACCGAGGATACGTCCGTTATCACCGAATTTATCAAATCCGAAACAGTCTGGATGATCGAGATCGGCGTTATCTTTATCGGCGTTTCAGGCTATTTTATCGCAACCCGTCCGCTTCTTGCGCTTTTCGTATTCCTTCCCGTTCCGCTTGTTCTTTTTGCCGCAAGCCGTTTCTGGGGCTTTATTAACAGAAGATACGAAAAACAATGGCGTCTTTCTTCAACAGCGAACGGTATTCTTCACGATATTATCCGAGGTATCCGTGTCGTTAAAGTCTTCGGTACAGAGAAAAGCGAGATCGAAAAATTCTCAAATGCCAACAGAAAGCTTGCTGAAACTTCTCAGCAGAATGAACAGCTCTGGGCTCTTTTATTCCCGCTTCTCGGCTTCCTTGTAGGTATCGGCGAATTTCTTGTTCTTTACTTCGGAGCACAGTCCGTTCTTTACGGCATAGACCCCGAACTCGGCTATTCAATTATCGGCGAACCTCTCACTTTAGGCGAACTTACCCAGATAATGAGCTATATCGGCTATATCTACGGTCCGCTCCGTTGGATGACCTCTCTTCCCCGTTCTATCGCAAACGCCGTAACAAGTATGGCTAAGCTTAACGAGATCATCGATGAAGAACCCGATATCCGAGATAAAGCCGATGCAATAACTCCCGAGATCGAAGGCAATATTTCTTTTGTCAATGCAACGTTTGGCTATAAAAGCTATGAACCCGTCCTTAAAAATATAACTCTTGATATCAAAAAAGGCGAAATGGTCGGTATCGTCGGTCATTCCGGCGTCGGTAAATCAACTATGATCAACCTCATCATGCGTCTTTACGATCTCAACAGCGGTAAGCTTCTTATCGATGGCGTTGATATAAAGGACATCTCCAAGGAGACTCTATGTAAAAGCATCGGTACCGTTTTCCAGGAAACTTTCCTTTTTGCAGGCTCGATCTACGATAATATTGTCTATGCAAAACCCGAGGCTACTCCCGAAGAGGTCTTTGCTGCGGCTAAAATAGCTAATGCTCATGAGTTTATCATCAAGCTTCCCGATGCGTATAACACAGTCGTCGGCGAAAACGGCTATTCTCTTTCCGGCGGCGAACGTCAGCGTGTAGCCATCGCAAGAGCAATCCTTCGTGACCCGAAGATCCTCATTCTTGACGAGGCAACGGCATCTCTCGATACCGAAACCGAAAGCAAGATCCAGGAAGCACTTCAGCGTCTTATCAAAGGCAGAACAACTATCGCTATCGCACACCGCCTTTCTACTCTCCGTCATGCCGACCGCCTTATCGTTCTCGAAAAAGGCAAGCTCGCAGAGCAGGGCAGCCACGAAGAACTCCTTAAAAATAAAGGCATCTACTATAATCTCGTTATGGCTCAGCGCCAGACTACGAAAATGGCGGATGTTAAAAAATAAATATTGTTCAACTCTCTTATTTTACCGTAAGAGAGTTGTTTTTTTGAAAAAAATTCTCATACGTAAAACGATTACATCTTGACATTAAAACTATATTGTGTTATTATATATACAATGAGAAGTTTTCCCGAACTATATTCTTCAATATAAATAATCTACTCAAAGGAGCTTAACCATGATAGACAACACCTATGTTCTCTGCTGCGATACGCCTGCCGACCTTACAGCAGACTATTATGCCGCACGCAATATTCACTATCTGCCGTACCGTTACAATCTCGATGAAAACATTTACACCGATGACCTTGTTTCCATGCCCCCCGAAAAGTTTTTCAAGATCATGGAAGACGGAGCCATGACGAAAACAACTCAGCCCAACTCCGATGAATTTGTCGAATTCCTTTCTCCGTTCCTCGAAAAAGGGCTAGACGTAGTTCACGTTTGCCTTTCCTCCGGTATAACAGGTGTTCTTCTTTCCGCAAATATTGCAAAAGAGATCCTTGAAGAAAAATATCCCGAACGTAAAATTTACATTATCGACTCTCTTGCCGCTTCCAGAGGCCTCGGCTTGTTTGTTGACAAGCTCGCAGATCTTCGTGATGAAGGCTATTCCGCAAAACAGCTCTTCGACTGGGCAGAGGAAAACAAACTCAATCTTCATCATTGGTTCTACACCACCGACCTTACTTATTTCGTTCGCGGCGGCAGAGTTTCCAAGGCTTCCGGTTGGTTTGGTTCTATTCTTAACATCTGTCCTCTTCTTCATGTTGACAGCACCGGACATCTCGTTCCCGTTAAAAAATGCAGAGGCAAAAGCGCTGTCATGAAAGCAATGCTCGACTGTATGTACGAAAACGCTTTCGACGGCATTGAGTACGCAGAAAAATGCTTCATCAGCCACTCCGCAAGAGAAGATGAGGCAAAACAGATCGCCGAACATATCGAAACAAACTTCCCGCATCTTGACGGAAAAGTTCAGATCGAATCCATCGGCCCCATTATCGGCGCCCACACGGGTCCCGGTACCGTAGCGCTCTTCTTCTGGGGAAAAAAGAGAACAGATTGATAAAAAATACTTGACAATTTTTCTCTTTCGGTGTATACTTATTATACCTATTAAACAAGTATTTTCAACAACAGTTCAGGAGTGATTTATATGATGAAAATCGGCGTTATGCCTTCCTCTTTCAGAGTTCCCTTCAAAGAAGCGGTCATTAAGGCACGTGACATGGGAGCTAAAGGTCTTCAGCCGTACGTTACAAGCGGAGAACTTGCACCCGAAAATCTTACTAAAGACGACCGTAAGGCGATCTTGAAATATGTAACCGATAACGGTCTCGTTTTTTCTGCTCTCTGTGCGGATTTCGGTCTTAATTTCAAAGCATACGGCGAAAACGAAGAGGGGATCAAGAGAACAATGGCAATGATGGATCTTGCCGTTGACCTTGGTACAAACGTTATTACCACTCATATCGGACATGTTCCTGAAGACGAAAACAGCGTTGAATACATAAATGTTTGCAAAACCATCGAAACTCTCGGTAAATACGGCGACTCGATCGGTGTTTGCTTTGCGACGGAAACAGGTCCCGAAAAGGCTGTAAAGCTCCGCGGTATCCTCGAAAAAGTTGATACAAAGTCTGCAAAAGTCAACCTTGACCCTGCAAATTTTGTTATGCTTTGCGGTCAGGATCCCGTTGAAGCTGTTCATGTCCTCAAGGATTATATCGTTCATACTCATGCTAAGGACGGTATCAAGCTCGAAGAAGGTTATAAGGAACTTCCTCTCGGAACAGGCGGCGTTCCGTATATCGATTATCTCGCAGCTCTCAGAGACGAAGGCTATGACGGATTCCTCACTATCGAACGTGAATGCGGCGAAACTCCCGAAAAGGATATTCAGATAGCTTACGACTTCCTTTCCGACGCACTTAAAAAACTGTATTAAAATTTTTCAGATATAAGAAAGGGAAAAAATTATGTCTATTAAACTTGGTTTTATCGGAACCGGTAGTATCGCACATGCTCACGGTGACGCATACCGCAAAATGGGCGACCGTATCGAATACGTTGCTTGCTGCGACCTTAACGAAGAACGTGCTAAGAATTTCGCAGAAAAATACGGATTCAAAAAATATTATACCGACTACAAGCAGATGCTTGCCGAAAATCAGTTCGATGCTGTTGAGGTTTGTACATGGAACAGCGCTCACGCTGAATGTACCATCGCAGCTCTCAATGCAGGCGCAAACGTAAAATGCGAAAAACCCATGGCTATGAATACCGAAGAAGCTATCGCAATGAAAGAAGCTGCTGAAAAGAACGGCAAGCTTCTCATGATCGGTTTCGTTCGCCGTCACGGTAACGACGCTAATGCCGCTATCGACTTTATCCAAAAAGACTTCCTCGGCGACGTTTACTTTATCAAAGCTTCTTACCTCCGTCGTGCAGGCTTCCCCGGTGGCTGGTTCGGTGATAAATCCCGTTCCGGCGGCGGTCCGCTTATCGACCTCGGCGTTCACGTTATCGACCTTTCCAGATATGTTGTCGGTAATCCCAAGCCTGTAACCGTTTTCGGTGCTACATTCAATAAGATCGGCTCCAGAAATCACCTCAAGACCGGCCCCAAGGACTGGGCTTCTTCTACCGAAGCTGAAGATCCCATCTTCACCGTTGAAGATCTTGCAACCGCTATGATCCGTTTTGATAACGGCGTCGTTCTTTACGTTGAAGCAAGCTTTAACCTTAATATGTCCAATAATACTCCCGGCGGCCTCGTATTCTACGGCA
>SVMP01000015.1 GCA_015067385.1 Oscillospiraceae bacterium
AAATATACTCTTTGCTTTCAGTAATTCTCTGTCTTTAATGATAGTTCTCTGGGCTTTAAACGGTATATTTCAGTCAATGCTCTGGGCACCGATAATGAAAACCATTGTTCTTAACTTTGAGGGTGAACGCCTTCGCAAAATGACTTTTGCAATGTCTTTAACACTCGTTTTCGGTTATACTATTTCATGGAGCGCATCAACGATAATTAAGACTTTCCTTGGTTGGCGATTTGTCTTTATAATTCCGGCAATTCTTACTTCTGTATTCGTTATTTGTTGGTTCGTTCTTTACAAGAGGGAAGGGGAACGACAGCTTATTTCCGAAAACGGTGCTTCAACTAAGTTATCTTCCCTTTTTCATATTAAATCGTTCCTTACGGTCATCACACTTATTATTTTTGTATGCATTTTTCACGGGATCATTAAAGAAAGTATCAATACATGGCTTCCCACCATGATGGATTCTTTGGGCACATTTTCTCTTTCTTCGACGCTCGGTGTCCTCATCATCGTTCCGATGGTTAATTTTGTCGGTATTATGCTGATGAAATTTATAATGTCAAAAGGAAAGGCAAACGCTTTCTTTACGATATTTATCCTTCTTCTTGTCTCCCTTATTGTTTCAATCGTTGCAGCGATATTCTGCAATATTCATGTTGCTGTTCTTGTCGGTCTGACAGTTGCAATGAGTGGTCTTACGTTTGCCGTAAATCCTGTCCTCACGGCGTTTCTTCCTCTTGAATTCGCTAAGTGGAATTGTGTTTCAACGGTTGCCGGTCTAATCGACTGCGCTATTTATGTAGGTGCCGCTTTTTCAAGTCCTCTTACGAGTTTTCTCGCAGACGGAAGCGACTGGTCTCTCGTTACGGTAATGTGGGCAGTCGTTCTTGTTGTCGCAACCGTCGCTTCTGTTTTACTTAAGCATTTTTCCTCAAAAATATTTGCGGATAAATAGTTATTTTAACATAGGTACTTTAAATTCAACGATTCCTGCCGAATGAGGCGCAATAACGTATTCAGGATAAAAAACGGTTATTTCGTTTATTCCGGATATGTACCATCCCGAAGCGGAAATATTTTTTGCGGCAAGATACTCTGCGTTTGGATAAAGCTTATTTCCATCTTCATTGTTTATCTGTTCAATTTGACGGAGTATGGCTGAGATCATATATTTTCGGTAATTAAACCCTTTACGGAAAAATGTTCTTAAAGACACGTTTGTTCCGCTTTCAAGATCCCATGTTTTTGCGAATTTTGTAGATATACCGTGTGCTCCGCCCGTAAAAATGTATGTTTCCGTGACCGTACTCAGATATTTGCAATCAGAATAAGCTGTTTTTGTTTCTCGTATAAATGAATTAACGGCAAAAGGAAATCCGTTTTTTTGACTTTCTCTGTAATGTATTCTCGCTTTGGGGTAAAGTTCCGTTCGTGCAAATCTGTTGGCGGTTTTGGCATTGTCAAGATAAAACGAATTGAAATTCAATTCTGCTTTTTTAGATATGTTACCGTACAATATCGGCCAAACGATCTTTAGATCCAATATCGGTTTCATGTCGTCAAAGAGGAGTTCCTCTGCTTTTTCGTATTTTATATCGGCATACATTCAGTTGACCTCTTTCTGTAATTTACTGTTATTATATTATATTTACATTTTATTTATTATGTTCGGATATCTCTCGAAAGGAATCGGTAATTGATATGTTTTGTAAATGCGGTAAGCTTATGACCAAAACAGATATAGGTTATGAATGCATCTGCGGCAGATGCAAAGATATTAACGGTAACGAGCTTTCTGAATCGGAAATATTAACAGCAGAGGAAGAAGCTCAGCGGATCGCCGAAATAAAAAAGAAATACAGATACCGTTACCCCAATATCAATGATCCCATTGTGCGTATTACAAAGCCTGTGGAGGAAGATTCGTCTTGTGATGAAACATTCTCTTCTCTCACCCCAAAGGAATTGGAAAAACGAAGAAAGAAAAAATTAAAATAAATACAATTCAAATACAAGGAGCTGTTTATTATGGAAAAATTAAGGATCTGTTCTTTTAACCTTCGTATGGAGACAAGATACGACGGTAAAAATATGTTTACATACCGTACTCCTTACATTCGAGAGGCCATTCGTAGGGAATCTCCCGATATTATAGGTTTTCAGGAATGCCTTCCTCATATGCAGACATGGCTTCGTGACACTTTCCCGGAATATATAACTGTAGGTAGCGGCAGAGGGTCCGATTATAAGGGTGAATCAAATCCCGTTCTTTTCAAAAAAGATAAATTCGATTTCCTCGGTTATGATATGTTTTGGCTTTCTCCTACACCGTTTATCCCCGGTTCCCGATATGCGGAACAGAGTGACTGCCCCAGAATTTGTGTTGTTATAACATTGAAACCTATCAACGGAAGCCAACCCTTCAGAGTATATAACACACACCTTGATCATGTTAGTGACGAGGCAAGAAAGCAGGGCATAAGAGCTATTCTCGCACGTATGGATGAGGACGATAAACGTATGCCTTTACCGAATCTTCTTCTCGGCGATCTTAACGCGGAACCCGACAGCGATACCATCAGATTTATCAATGAATGCGAAAGCAGAAAGTTTACCGAGCTTACCGCTGAAATTGAAGGTTCCTTCCATGCGTACGGACAGTGCTTTAAAAAGATCGACTTTGTTTTTGCATCGGGCAACATCAACGGTCTCGGTTCAAATCTTTGGGACGAATGCCATGACGGAGTTTACCTTTCCGATCATTATCCCGTTTGTGCTGATTTTGAACTTGTTTAAAAGTAATTTGAATATAAAAACGGAGCTGAAAACATGAAGTTGGCTAAAAGATTTATTCTTATGGCAAAAAGTCATTGGGGCGAGATAATTATAACGGTTATTGCTCTTATCGGCGTTTCTGCCTTGAGCCTTGTTACTCCTGAAGTTATAAGACGAATGACGGCTGTTTTAAGCGATCCCAAACTTCTGTCATCCGAAATCCTTCTTAAATATGCCGTGATACTCGTTGCCGCTTATTTGGTAAGAGGCGTTTTGCGATTTGTAAGTATGTATGTAAGTCATATAGCAGCTTGGAAATTCGTCGGTGAGCTTACTTTGAAAGTTTATGACAAATATCAGGAACTTTCCATGCGTTATTATCAAGATAAACAAACAGGTCAGCTTATGAGCCGCATGGTGAACGATACAAGGCTTCTCGAAGTTCTTATCGCTCATTCGCTTCCCGATCTGATAACAAATGTACTTGTTATTATCGGCGTTGCGATAATGATCTTTATGATAGATCCTTTTCTTGCTCTTTTAACATTGATCCCCGTTCCGTTTGTTGTTTTTGTAAGCTCTTTCTTCTCGAAAAAAGTAGCTCCGCTTTTCAGGATCAATCAGGAAGTTCTCGGTGATCTTAACGGTGTCCTTCAAGATAACCTTTCGGGTATGAAAGAGATCCAGGCTTTCGGAAAAGAAAAATACGAATACGGTAAAATGCTTAAAAATACCGATTATTACAGCTTTGTCAACATTCGTGCGAACAAGGCGAACGCTATTTTTCATCCGTCTGTTGAATTTCTTACTTCTCTCGGTACGGTCATAGTTGTAGGCGTCGGCGGCGTTCTTGCTATGAACGGACAAGTTTCAACTTCCGATATAGTAGGCTTTTTTGTTTATCTCAGCCTTTTTTATCAGCCTCTTGCAATTCTTGCACGACTTGTTGAGGACGTTCAGACATCTCTTGCCGGTGCTCGCCGTGTTGCGGAAGTTCTTGACAGCGAAAGCGAGATAAAAGAATCTCCCGATGCATATTCCTTGGAGAATGTTGAGGGCAATATCTCTTTTGAAAACGTCAGCTTCGATTACATAAACGGTGAACATGTTCTCAATGGGATCTCGTTCAATGTAAAAAAGGGTGAAATGGTTGCTCTTGTAGGTCCTACAGGTGTTGGTAAAACAACGATTGTTTCATTGCTTGAGCGTTTTTACGATCCGCTTTCGGGTAAAGTTTGCGTTGACGGACATGATATTAAAAATGTAACCCTTAATTCTCTGCGTAAAAATATTTCACTTGTTTTGCAGGATGTTTTCCTTTTTAACGGAACGATCGAGGAAAATATTGCCTACGGTGTTGAAAATTGCACTAGAGAAGAGGTTATTGCTGCCGCAAAAGCTGCTTCGGCAGATGAGTTTATCTCTAAAATGCCAAACGGTTACGATACAATGGTAGGGGAGAGAGGCGTACGTCTTTCCGGCGGTCAAAAACAAAGAATTGCTATCGCAAGAGCTGTTTTAAGAAATACTCCGATTCTTGTCCTTGATGAAGCAACTTCTTCTGTTGATACCGAAACAGAGGCAAATATTCAGACTGCGATCGAAAATCTTGCCGGCAGCCGTACAATTATCGTTATTGCACACAGACTCTCAACGGTAATGCGTGCCGATAATATTGTTGTTCTCGAAAAAGGTCAGATCGTTGAACAGGGTTCTCATTCCGAACTTTTCGAAAAAAACGGTCTGTATGCTAAAATGTGTAAAATTTAATTATTATTGTTTAACACGGTTTGGAATATCTCTTCAGACCGTGTTATTTGTTCGCATGTTATCATTAAATGTTAATTTATAAAGCTTTTTTTGTTGATTATTGCCATATGAAAGCTCTTGACAAATCTATTATTAAGTGCTATAATAAAATCAATTTATAGGGAAGTTATTCCCTTAAAATTAAGGAGGAAAAAAACAATGAAAAAATTTGTAACTATGCTTGCTGTTGCACTTGTAGTTGCTATGATGGCATCCATCGGTTCTTCTGCTTTTTATACCGGTGAATTCGCTACCGAACAGCGTGAATTCGTTGTTCCCAAAGTAAACCCCAACAACCCCGCTATCGTTATTGACGGTAAAGCTGACCTCGAAGGCGAATGGTTCGGCGCTGTTAATGCAGGCGTTAATCTCGCTGATGGCGAAGCTGCTGAATTTGCAGGCTTCTGGGATGCTACTGTTTGGGGCAATCCCTTCTCTGTATCCGTTGAATCTTACGACGATATTCCTGAAGAACATCGTAATGTTTGGGATACATACTACCTCTGGGATGAAGCTGGTCTTTATTTCGCAGTTGTTTGCGAAACCGATACCACTCCCTGTCCCTTCAACCCCGCTTTCTATCTTGGCGGCGACACAACCGGTCAGTCCAGACGTGTTGACGGCTTCACTCCTATGATCCGTCCCTGCGATGATGAATCTGTTCCCACCAACTGGCTCGAATTCTGGGCTGGTACTCTCGGCGGAGAAGATTTCTGGAACGACGACAGCGTTGTTTACTACAAAGGCAACCCCAACAACCCCTATAACATCGAAACTGCTTCTTGGAGAGCTACCGAAGCTGACGAAAACGGCGCTTATCCTTACTGCATCGAAGCATTCATTCCTTGGGATGCTCTTCGTTACGGTACCGGCGGTGCTGAAAAAGTTTTTGAAGACGAAATCAAAGCCGGCTCTATCCTTATGATCGGTCAGATCTACCTCGACGGTAACGGTGAACTTGATGAAAACGGCAACCCCTATGACTGGGGTCGTGGTTTTGACTGTCCGAGCTGGGGCTACCACAACTACTACATGCTCTCTGCTACTCCTGCAGAACAGACCGACAAAGTAGTTGAAGAAGAACCCGAAGTTACTGAACCCGAAGTAACCGAACCTGAGGTTACTGAACCCGAAGTTACCGAACCCGAAGCAGAAGAAGAGGAAGAAACTCCTGCTCCTTCCACCACCAACCCCTCTACCGCTGACGTAAGCGTTCTCTTCTACGCTCTCGCAGCTATCTCCGCTATCGGCGGCATCTCTGTTTTCAAGAGAAAATAATTTAGTTTGTATTTAAACTGAATAGATTTAAAGGACTCGGTTTTTCCGGGTCCTTTATCTTTAACGTTAAACACTGTAAATGTAAAAGTCTCCGTCCGCATTATCTGCGGATCGGAGACTTTCCTTTGTGTTTGTTGTATTTTATTCGGAGGATACTTTCTTTATTATGTCTGTCAGTTCCTTTTCGGTTATTCCCGAATCAATAAGTTCTTTTGCAAGTCTTTCAAATTCGGGAAGTTTACCGATTGCCGCAGATTTCATGACTTCCGATATATTTTTCGAAATAAAACAGCCTTTTCCTGCAACGGAGATCGTAACGCCTCTTCGGTCAAGCTCGTTATAAGCTTTCTGAATAGTGTTGGGATTTACTCCGATAAGCGATGTCAGCTCTCTTATCGACGGAAGTTTGTCTCCCGGGTTTAATATGCCCGTTCTAACATATTCCTCTGCTTGTTGTACTATCTGTTCAAAAACGGGTGTTCTGCTCTGATTATCTATTCTGAACATAGCAATCACCTGTCTCCGTGTAATATTTCTCTTACACGTCCTGTTTCGGGTATCTGAGCAACTTCGATCTGTCCGTCTTTGGTCGTAAATTTAAGATCATAATATGAGTAGTAGGATTCGAATTTGTAATCATAATAATAACTGTCTTCTGTATTTCTCATGTCCTGAATCTCGTCATAGAAATAGTGGAATTTCAAAAGGGATGTCAGATATTCAATGTCTTCTCTGTCCGTGATCTTCGTTCCTCCGTTATCATATGTAACACTTTCAATATTGTTATGATCTAAGAAATCAGTTTTTGTATCGAAATAATCAAATCTCGGACAGATAGTACGAAGTATTTCTGTCGTGATCGGAATATTAACTGTAAAAGCGTAGGTATCATAAGGATCGGTGGTCATTTGCAGAAAATAATATTCATTCTTTATCGTTTTATCTGTAACCTTTTGAGTTAAGATCTTAACGATATCATCCTCATTTTCTTTTAACAGCGCCGCAATTTCATGCGGTGTTGATTCGAAAGATTCATAAGAGAAAAATCCGCTGCATACACCTTCTGTACCGTCTATTAAAGCTCCGACTGCCATTTTGAGATGATTCTGGCTTACGCTTAAAATAGAAGTAACAGAATCAAAATATTTTTCAATAAGCGGTGTTATATCTCTGTCAATATTAAGAAATACAATATTTTTTCTGTAATGGTTCGCTATGTAAATACCGATAGTGTTTTCAGGTATCAACGGTTCATCTATTGCTTTTCTGATAGTTTCGATAAATTCTTCTCTCATAACGCTCGGAAGAGCTTCTATAAATCCTTCAATATCGATATATTTCTCATCATCAAGCTCAAATGCACCTGCAACCGATGCTTCGAAAGATTCTTCGTAATTTTCAATATCGTCAAGAAGATCACTCATTTCCTTGTGCGCATCTTCTGCGAAATTCAGGAAAAAGTCCGAATCGTAATCAATATTGTATGTCGAAGTATAGTACTGTCCGTTATAATAACGTAATGCTGACAAAGAAAGCGTTATACTGTTGTCTCTTAACAGTTCATAGTTTCCGCTGTAATCTTCGTAATAATACTCGATCGCGCCGTTCTTAAGATAAGAATAGGTGTAATCTACGTAGTTGTTTTGCATATAGATTTCACGGATGGGGGTGTCAAGATATTCAAGCTCTTTTGCCGCAATTACTCTTATCATCTCTTTTTTATCCGTAAAAGGAATTGATGTTTTCGATTCCTGCAGCTGTGATTTGAACGTTAAAGCCGAACCGAGAATCTTTTTCGCGCCTGTAAATGAAAAAAGTGATTTTTTAACGTTTTCATTCGAATCGATATAGTCATAAAGTGCGTTTAAAAATGAATCTGAAAGTCCTGCTCTTAATGTCAGTTTCTTTCCGTTTTCACACACAAACTCGAAAAAGTATGTTTCTGACTGATTTCCTCTTTTGAGCAGTCCTAACATCTCCGGGTCTTTGATCGTTACTTTTTTATATGTTTCTTTAACATTCTGCCCATGTGCCGGAGCTGTATTTATCGGTTCCATGTATAATGTTATTGATTTTACATCTTCATTTTTGAAACTGAAATGCTTTACGGAGCTTTCGCCCATAAAGTTAAATATGCCCGAAACAACGCATGTTGTAATAAGCAATGTAAAGAATAGTTTCATTTGTTTGCCGAAGCCCGAAAAACCTTTGTTGAATATGAGGGTTACAACAACAAAAGCTACCCAGATAAATACAAGGAATACATAGAAAAGAGCTTCACCGAGCATGTCATCGTATCCGATACCATCGGCTAATATGAAAAATACAATGAGCATTATGGGAGTAAACATACCTGAAAGAGTAAATATGTTAACACCTTTGTTTATAAATGCTTTGCCTGAATTTTCAGATCTGTATCTCTTGAAAAGATATATGCCTACGATAAAATATATAGCAGCCAAAAGGATCGTAAAGCATATTGTTCTTATGTTTGTAAAATAAGCAACCTGTCCGTAGAATTTTGAAACCGCACTGCCTATATATTCCATAAAGATCATTGTCAGCGGTGCAGATGCTACATCCGGCATAAGAACAATGGAATTCAATGACATTGCATAGTCTATGCACTCAAAACCTCCGGAATATTGAATAACAAAAGGAAGTTGAACAAAGCATAATAAGTAAGCGGGGAGGAGAGTTATGACGATCGTTAAAAGTATTTGCGAAATTGCAGTACCCGTTAATGTTGCCGCCAAGGATGCAACAATGTAAACAAGCATATATCCTGCAAGATTATAAAAATACATCAGAATGTAATTTTGCGGTGCAACATACGCTACATTCCCTTGAAAACATTCGATTATAAGTGCAACAAATCCGAAGTTTAAAAGAAGTGTTACCGCTATTATTATAAATGCGGCAATAACGTTTGTTGAAAACAACGCCGAACGTCTGACAGGCGCTCCGAAGATGAAGTCCGTTGAGTTCTTTTTATGTAAAAATCCGAACATGCCAACGCTTAATGCGATGGGGATAATGTACATAAAAACATTTGCTGTTGCTCCGATGGCCATCGGGTCATAATACATTACGGAATTGGTTATATGTGTCGGAGAACCGAAGTTATAGAATAAAAAACTCGATAAAACAAGGACGAGCGCCATTACAAGCGAATAGGGAAATACTTTTTTTAATATGTAACGAAAATAATTCGCATCAAACACTGAGGTTTTCGTAAGCATAACCAAGAACCTCCATTTCATAAATAAATATTTCTTCGAGAGTCAGCGGCAGAATATCAAGAATAAGCGGATTCAAAGCCTCGAGCTTCGCTTTTTCTGTGTCTCTGTCTCCCCTGATAATAAGGGTTGCAACAGATCCGTGTTTTTTGATATTCATAATATCAATACCGATAAAATTCTTCTCACTGAAATCTTCTTTGAACGCTATCTGGACTTTGAATACGTTCGATTTGATATTAGCAATATCGCCTTCAAAAAGTATACCACCCTGATAAAGAACACCGAGGCAGTCGCAGATATCCTCAAGCTCACGGAGATTGTGAGATGTCATTATAACGGTAACTCCACGTTCAACAACTTCATTGTAAATTATGTTTTTCATTAAGTTTCGAACAACAGGATCAAGTCCGTCAAATGTTTCATCAAAAAGGATCGTTTTGCATTTGCAAGAGAGCGCACACAGCATAACAAGCTGACGTTTCATACCTTTTGAAAAATTCATTATTTTGCCTTTTAAAGGCAGTCCAAGCATTTCAAGGTGCTTCCAGAAAAAGCTGTAGTCAAAGTTATCGTAAAAAACAGAGTACATTGCCGCATACTGCTCAACGGTACATCCTGCAGGAATGTAAAACTCATCTGCAACAAAAACTACATCCTTCTTTTTTATGAGATTATCAAAAATCTCTTCTCCGTCAATCTTTAAACTGCCGTTGTCAGGGTAATATATTCCGGCAATAAGGCGGAGTAATGTACTTTTACCTGCGCCGTTAGCACCGATAAGCCCATATATCGAACCGTCACGGATTTCACAGGTCAGATTCTTGAGTATCTCGGTCTTTCCGAAACATTTTGTCAGAGCTTCCGCTTTGACCATAAAGATCACTCCTTTGTGTAAAAAAATAACTGTACTATGTGTGTTAGTACAGTTATGATAGCATATAATTTTTTATTTGTCAATACGAATTTTGCGATTCATAAAAATGTCACAAAACTCCTGTCTTAAAATTAACAGCGTGTTCCGCGATCAAATGGCCTGTGTGAATACCGCAAACTTCATTCATTGCCGCAAAAAGTGCATTTGCGTTTACTTCGCAAACAACAAATCCGTCGGGGGTAAAAAGCAGATCTATTCCGCAGAAATCAAGACCGAGCATATTGGAAACATCTGTACACAGAGTGTTTATCTCATCGGTTATCTCTGTTTTTCTTGCTGTTCCGCCGATTGCAACATTTGAACGGAAATCGGTTTCATTTTCTCTTATCATTGCAGCGACTGCCTTATTGCCCACCACGTAAACTCGCATATCTTTGCCTTTGCTTGATGCTACAAATTCTTGGTAGAGATGGGGAACAATATAGTTTTTACGTTGAAAATCGAGAACTTCTTCTTTCGTGTTCAACAAAAAAACTTCCCTGCCCTGCGAACCGTTTGCAAATTTTGCAATAACAGGTAAACCAAGCTCATCGCAGACTTTTTCCGTAAACTCTGCAAAAAATTCTTCGTTCGGAAAATAGGTGAGGGGATAAGAGAGCGTTTTGGGTACCGTGAAATCGTTTCTCAGAAAAGTGTCGATCCTTCTTTTATCGGAACAAAGCTCGATCGATCCTATATTATTGAAAAGTCTTGTGCCGGAGATCTCCATTGAAAGACCGAGAGGGATATCTTTATCGAGAAAAATACATTTTTCGAATCTTTCTTTTGCGATTTTTTCTCTTGCTTCAATGTTATTCAAAACGATAGGCGTATGTCCTGCTTTTCTGACACCTTCAGATATATCGTCTGCACTTGCAACGAAATACGGTATCGAGTGATTGATTATAATTGGAATTTTCATTTTGATTCAAGTATGTATTTCAGGGCTGTGTCAACAGCAACTTTGCCGCTTTCGAAGGTCAGACCGCCTTGCATATATGCAATATACGGGTCTTTTACGGGGGCATCTGCCGAAAGTTCGATCGAAGAACCGGAGATAAATCCGCCTGCCGCCATAACGACATCGCAGTCATAACCGGGCATCGCCCAAGGTTCGGGTGTTACAAATGAATCAACGGGCGAACCGTGCTGAATTCCTCTGCAGAAAGCCAAAAGGTCTTCCTCATTACCGAATGTTACAGTCTGAATAATATCTTCACGCTGTTCATCTGCAAGGGGAGATACCGTAAATCCTGCATCAGCCATCTTTTTTGCCGCATAAACAGCTGTTTTCAATGCCTGTGCAACAATGTGCGGTGCCATGAAGAAGCCCTGGAACATAACCCTCAATTCATCAAGCGTAGCGCCGCATTCTTTGCCGATGCCGACCGCTGTCAGCCTGTATGCACAAAGTTCAACAAGGTCTTTTCTTCCGCAAATATAGCCGCCTGTTCTTGCAAGTCCGCCCCCGGGGTTCTTTATAAGAGAACCAGCCATGAGGTCAACACCTACCGCAGTAGGCTCTTTTTCTCTGACAAATTCACCGTAACAGTTATCTGTAAATACAATAACATCTCTGACGCTTTTTGCTGCCTTTACAACGCTTTCGATCTCTTCGATCGTCAATGTCTTTCTTGCGGTGTAACCTCTCGATCTCTGCATGAAAACAAGCTTTATCGACTTGTCTTCTTCTATCATCTTTTTCATAAGTTCGATCTTGGGGCTTCCGTTTTCGTCAAGATCTATTTCTTTATAATTTACGCCGAAATCTTTAAGTGAGCCGTTTCCTGCCTGTCCGGTTATGCCGAAAGTCTCGCAAAGGGTATCATACGGCTGACCCGTAACCGAAAGGATCGTATCTCCGGGTCTTAAAACACCGAAAAGAGCTGTCGAAAGGGTATGGGTTCCTGATACGAAGGTATGTCTTACAAGCGCATCTTCAGCGCCGAATACTTCTGCAAAAACTGCGTCAAGAACGTCTCTGCCTCTGTCGTCGTAGCCGTAGCCCGTTGTGCCGTGAAGCATTGCTTCGGAGACTCTGTTGTTTTTAAATGATGCCAAAACTCTTTCGGTGTTGATCTGACATACTCTGTCTATATTTTCAAATATTTTTGTCATTTGATCTTCCTGCTTTTTTTATTTGTATTCATTTGCTGTATCAATGAGCGCGCAAAGGTTTTCGTAAGGTACATCCGCCTGAATTTCCTGCGAGGATGAGGTTATGTATCCTCCGTTTTTACTCATAAGATCTATCGTCCATCTCGTCTCGTCCGCAACTTCGTTCGGCGTGCCGTAGGGGAGCGTCTGCTGTGTTGAAATACCGCCCCAGTAGGAAAGCTTATTACCGTATTCGTTTTTGAGGAACGTCAGATCCATGCATTCGGGCTGTACCGGGTTCAGAACGTCCAATCCCATTTCAACAAGATCGGGAATAATTACGTCAATGCAGCCGCACGAATGTACCCATACGTCTTTACCAGCTTCGTGAATAAGATCGTATTCTTTCTTTTCGCCCGGAGCAATCATTTCTCTCCATGATTCCGGTGACATTAACAGCGCTCTTTGAGAACCCCAGTCACTGCCTAAAAGTACACCGTCGATTTCGGGCAGATTAATGATATTTTCAAGCATTACCATGTTTTTGTCGATTATCTTATCAAGCAATGCCTGTGCATATTCTGGTTCGCCTGCCATGTCGGCAAGGAAATTCTCGATACCTCTCGAAAAATATGCTTTTTCAAAATGGCTTCCAAATATCTGAACGAGTATATAGCATCCCGTCTCTTCTTTTATCATCTTCATACGTTCGGACATCTCATATACGCTCGGTCCGCCGCCCATAGTTGTCGGAAGTTTGGACGGAACATCAAATTCGAAATCCTTTTCTGTCAGCCCGTGCCAGCCCCACCACGGCGGATCAACGGGAAAAACATCGTTTCCGATCGCCAGTCTGACAGCATCGTATTTGTTAAGCTTTCCGCTTTCGTAAAGCTTTTTCGCAACAGGGGTCTGATAGCGGTCATATAATAAATCTGTGTATTTTGAAATACCGTCGCCCGCAAGATGAATGCATGAAGGAACTTTGCCTGTAGCTTCATGTCTTATCGCGCTTCTGACAAGATCTCTTTTATCCATAATCATTACTCTCCTTTAAAAAGAAGTTTTTCTGATTATATCATATCTGTCAGCTTTTGTCAATAAATTCGGGGATTTAACATTAGAATTGTCTTATCGTTATCTTATTAATTCTTTTGACGATTTTGCAAAAAGGAAACGATGAAAGTATGTTTAAATTTGTATGTTTATTGCCTTGACAAATGTATGTCTTTGTGGTATAATAAATAAAAAAGAGGTGAGTGCAAAGAGTTCTAAAAAGATATTTTAAGAGTTCTTTGCGTTCTTTACTCGGGAAGGTTGCATTATGAGTATTCGGTTTATGAAAATAACTGTCCGTTATTTCCTTTCAATATTGCTTGTTTTATCTTTTTTTATCGTAATGATATCTTGCGACAGCGGCGCTGAAAACAATATAAAAGTGGGTACGGAATTGATACCGTTTGATATAGATCGTTTTGATTCGTTTCTTCTTTTGTCAGATTTTTCTTCCGAGTTCGGATATGTCGCCGCAGATGCATCTTCCGTGTATATTCTTGATGAAACATTTGAGGTAAAAATTTCGTTTCCGCATTCTTTCTCATCGTTCGGAATATATCCGGGGGAAGATTTGTCTTTTTATATAACAGAGGTCGGATCTTCTGATATAAAAAAATATGTCATTGATCCCGATAACGGAATAACGTTATCTGAAACCATTTCATTTAATGCTGCAGAAAACTTACGCATCATATCCTTTTTTGAGATCGACGGCATAAATTATACCGTCGTTTTCAATACGGAAAATCAGTCCTACGGTATTTGGTCAGATGATAAAAACTTTATTGGTGAAAACATGTATTTTATACCTTGCAGGCTTTCTCCTGATGTTGAAGAGATTCTTGTCCCAGAAAGTTCTGTTTCTGACGAATGTTTTATAACTCGATACGACAGTGATCTTAACAGAATTTCTTCTTTTCCTCTGACATATCCCGTTAACAGCTGTTGTTGGATAGTATCGGAGAATATTGTTGTTTATGATTCTGTTTTTAGCGGACAAACTTGTTTGATCGAAGCAGATTTATCTTCCGGCGAAGAAAATATAATCGTAAAGTTTAAGGATTCTGTCTCTGTTCACAGTGTTGTACAGGATAATGATGGGTATTCAGTCTTTGCTTGTTCTTTATCGGAAAATATTCTCATCAAAACAAACGGAAAATACGGAGCGATCGTTGATATGCAGAAAAACTCCGTCAATTATTCTCCCGTTTATGATGAAGTACGCTCTGAAGAACCGTTTACGATCACTATCGCTTATTCCGATTATGAGTCATATATAAATCCCAAGGCGGAAGCTCAATTCAAACAGTGGTATCCGAATTCCGAGATTAAACACCTTGATATCGGAGATACGGATCAAAATGATACATACAGCTCAACGTTAAGACAAAAACTTCTTGCAAACGATTCCGATTTTGATCTTTTTTTCATTTTGTCTCCGTCTTCGATTCCCTCGATTATAAAAAACGAAGCATATAAAAGTTTGGATGATATGACGCAGACGATCAGGGGTTTTGATAATTATTATGAACAGATAAAAAATCTTTGCATTTATGACGGAAAGTTTTTCGGCGTTCCGGTCAGAATAAGGGCATCTGCAATGGGTGTAAACCACGAACTTGTAGAAAAATACACTATAGATTACGATTTTGCGAATGATCCGCTGACTTATGAAGAACTTCCGGATTTCCTTGAAAAATACTGCAAAGATTATGACGGAGACGGGATAATTGATGTTTATTTCGATCAATATCTTACTCTTGACGGAAATATTAATTCATTTATTCCCACAAGTGAAATATACGAAAACAGTCGTTTTAATTGGCTTCATGATGATGTATCGTACGATTCTCTGTATGTAGAAATGCTTGATTATCAGGAGAACGAAATGCTTCAATATATCAAGCCGTATGACGGAAACAATGATAATGTCCTTTTCTTTACTCCGACTCTGTCCAACCTCTCCGTCTTTTCCGACGACACTTTATTATATACTTTTCCGATTACTCTTTCTGAAAATGACGGTGCTTTTCTGTTTAATGTATATTTCTTATGCGCAAACAGATATTCGAAACTTGATCAGAAGTATATAGACGACTATCTTTCCCTTTATACCGATCCTGCCTTTGCAACCACCGATTACGTCGAGGCATTCAGACCTCCTTATATTGAGGGCAAAAATTTGTCGGAATACAATCTTGCACTTTACGAAAAATTGCTTGAAAAGGCAAGAATAAAGTGTGCTCCGTTAAAAGATTTTAAATCGGAATGGAATAAATACAGAATCGAATTTGAAGATCAATATAGAAACGGGGCTATTTCCTCTGACGAATTAGTAGATGCACTGAATAACAAACTCAAATTCCTTATAAATGGTTGATGTTTGTTTTCTTGGTAAGAAATATTCTTTGATTTGATTGTAAAAATGATTTTATTTTTATTTTTTATAATAGCCGGAATTATACTTATTAATTTCTATCCCTTTATTTACTGTCTTGTTGTATCTTTGTTGAAAAGTAATTTCGATTATTCGTTTGTTGGTTTGGATAACTATGTAAGCTCATTTGAAAATGAGTTTTTTATCCTTGCAATAAAAAACTCTGTTTGTTTTACCGTTATATCCACAATTTTATTGATAATATTTAGTTTTTTGATCGGTTCACTGATGACCGTTGTTGAACATAAAATAAAAAAATTATTATTTGTTGCCATATTTCTTCCGGTACTTGTTCCTTATGTTTCATCGGCACTTGTTTTTATGAACGGTTTTACATCCGATATTTCTGCGATAACTCTGTTTGATCAGACCGGATATGACCTGATTATTGGATCAATTATAATTTATTTATATTATATCTGGAAGCATCTTGGTCTCGGCGCACTGTTTTTCTGGCTGAATATTGGTAATATCAATAAATCCATGCTCGAAGCAGCAAAGATGGATGGCTGTGGAAAGATCCGTCTTCTCATAAATATGATCTTGCCTTTATCCAGACCTGCGTTTCTGTCCGTTTCGGTGTTGGGATTCAGTTATTCTTTTAAGATATCTTCAGAGATTATCCTATGGTTCGGGAATTATCCTCCCGAAAATTTTTATCTGCTTCAGCACTATGTCAATAACAGTTTTATAAAACTGAACTATCAGTCGATGTCCGTTGCAATGGTAGTTTTTGATATTTGTATTCTTTGCCTTACGTTTCTGTTCTTTTTCTTACTCAAAAAGAGTTTATATAAAGAAGAGTTTGGAGGTTATCTTCAATGAAGAAAAACGTTATTAGTATAATCTCCGTTATCTTTTCTGTGTTTATGCTTGTACCGGTTTTTCTCATAGTTACCAACGCTTTTACCGGTGGCTCTGATTTATGGATATTGCTTTCAGACGATCTCAAAGAAATTTTGCCTATGTTTTTCAGAGGAATTTGGGGCGCCGCTTTATCATCTTTTTTTCAGACATTTTTTTCTGTTTTAGGTGGGTATGCGTTGATACGAAAAGCAAGAAACATGAAAATGTTGTTTCCTGTTCTTGTTTTTGTGATGCTTATCCCGTTTCAGGTTTCTTTTTTGCCGATATATGTTTTAATGAAAAATATAGGACTTTACGGTTCGATTTTTTCCGTTGTTATAGTTGAAAGTCTGAATCCGATAGGAATATTGTTTTTTTCTCTTTTCTTAAAACAGATTCCTGCTGTTTATTATGATATTATTCGGCTGAACAGCAACAGAAATACTGATGTTTTGAGGTATATAATCTTTCCGTATTGTCGAAAAGCCTCTTTGTTTTATTCTGTTATTTATTTCTGTAAAGTATGGTCAACATCGGAAATTTCAGACAAACTCATCGGCGCAGTGAATGACAATACTTTGGTTTCCCATATTTCAATGACATACCAATCTTCTCCATACACGTTCCAACTTTGTTTTATGACTTTGATTCCTGTTCTGTTCGGAGGTTTGTTATTTGCTTTGCTAATGAAAACAAACGATAAGTAAAAATATTCATTCTATCCGCGCACCGAATAGGGGCGCGGTCTTTTATATTGAATGAGTTGTAAAAAATGCTTGACAAACCGAAGTTAATATGATAATATTGTTATATGTAAAATTTCACTTACGAAACGGAGAGATAATCTATGTTAGGTGCAACTTTGCGTAAATCATATTCCATAACAAAAACCGAGCGTGTTGCGGATGCTCTTGTCCTTACTTCCGAAAGAGGACTTCTTCGCCTTGCTCCTCAGAATGAATATATCATTCGTGTAAATTATACCGAAACAGAAGCTTTTTCCGATGAATACGGACTCGGTATCGTTTTCAAAGGCAGTTTTTCAGATTGGACTTATTCCGAAGACGAAGCGTTCGTTTCTCTTTCCACGGCTAAGATAACAGCTAAAGTCAATAAGAAAACATCCTCTATTGTTTATTATACCTGTGATGGCGAAGAAATTCTTCGTGAGGCTGACTGTCAGAGTAAATATGTTACATACTACGACACCACTCAGACTGTCGTAGACGAAAATACCGTTGTTGAAGACATCGTAACTCCCGACGGTATCAAAAAAGAGATCAAGCAGGCAACAAAAGTCTTTGACCGCCGTCTTTGCCATACAAAACTCAGCCTTAAATTCAAGGATGACGAAAAGATCTACGGTCTCGGACAGGATTATTACGGCGTTCTTAACCACAGAGGTACCACAAACTATCTGCATCAGGCAAATATGAAGATCTGTATCCCGTTCTTCCTTTCTACTGCAGGTTACGGTATTCTTTCCGGTACAGACGGTGTTGCAAGATTTAACGATAACAACCACGGTTCTTATTTCTACACCGATGCGGATACCGAAATGGACTTCTATTTCATTTACGGTCCCGAATTTGACGATATAATCAAAGGCTACCGTTTTCTTACAGGTAAAGCGGTAATGCTTCCCAAATGGGCGTTTGGTTATGTTCAGTCTCAGGAACGTTACGAAAGTCAGCAGGAAATTATCGAAACCGTGGAAAAATTTGAAAAACTCGGTCTCGGTATTGACTGTATAGTTCAGGACTGGAACTCCTGGCGTCCCGGAACATGGGGCGAAAAGAGAATGGATCCGAACTGCTTCCCCAATGTTCCCGAAATGATCAAAACACTCGAAGATAAGAACGTTCATTTCATGCTCTCTATCTGGTCCAACCCCAGTACAAACACCCCCGATCATCAGCAGTTTGCTGAAAAAAATCTTCTTCTTCCCGCATCCGATAACTATGATGCGTTTAAAGAAGAAGCCAGAAAGGTTTATTGGGAACAGGCAAGAGAAGGCCTTTTCAGTAACGGCGTAAAATCATTCTGGTGTGACTCCTCCGAACCTTTTGCTCCCGAATGGAGAACCGAAGAACCCGAAGTTGCCGAATATTATCATGAATATCTCAACGTTTCTTCTCAGTTTATGCCCAGAGACGTTATCAACGCTTACGGTCTCGTTCATTCTCAGACTATTTACGACGGTCAGCGCGGAGATACGGATAAATACAGAGTTTGCAACCTCACAAGAAGCACATTTACCGGCGGTCAGAGATACGGCGCTATCCTTTGGTCCGGTGACATTTCTGCAAAATGGGATGTTTACAGAAATCAGATCGCTACAGGTCTTAACTTCTGTGCTTCCGGTCTTCCTTATTGGACACTCGATATCGGTGCATTCTTTGTAAGAAAAGGCGAGCAGTGGTTCTGGAACGGCGATTATAACGATACTACCGACGACCTCGGTTACAGAGAACTCTTCACAAGATGGTTCCAGCTCGGCGCATTCCTTCCCATATTCAGAGCTCACGGCACCGAAGCTCGTCGTGAACCTTGGAATTACGGAGAAGAGGGCACTATGTTCTATGATGCGATCAAAGCTGCTATGGAACTTCGTTACAGCCTCATTCCTTATATCTATTCCGCTGCTGCCGATGTTTATTTCAACGATAGCACCATTCTCCGTATGCTTGCATTTGATTTCAGAAAAGATGCGGTTGCATGTGAGATCAAAGATCAGTTCATGTTTGGTAAGAGCATCATGGTATGCCCTGTAACAGAACCCATGTATTACGGCGTTAATTCCGAAAAGATCGAAAATGCTGATTTTACACGTAAGGTATATCTCCCCGCAGGTACCGCTTGGTTCGATTTCTATACAAAAGAACGTTACGAGGGTGGTCAGTGGATCACCGTTGATGCTGATATCTCGAAGATCCCGCTTTTCGTTAAAGCAGGCAGCATAATTCCCATGACCGAACCTGTTCGCAATACAGCAGAATCTTCCAAAGCCAAGATTGAATACGTTGTATTCCCCGGCAAAGATGCGGATTTCGTTTTTTACGAAGACGAAGCTGACGGCTACGGCTACGAAAAAGGCGAATATAAATTCACAAAGATCCATTGGAACGACGCAGAGCAGAAACTCGAAATCGAAGAATAATTTAAAGAAAATATCAAAGAGCACAGCCGATTGGATGTGCTCTTTATCTTTTGTTCTGAATTTAAAACGGAACGGCCTCTCTGTGAGCTACAACTATACAGCTTCTTTCAGTTGCCGCTTTGATTGCTTCGGGGATAGTTTTCCCTTTAAGATATTCGGAAACAAATGTCGCGCAGTAGCAGTCACCGGCGCCGACTGTCGAAACGACTTTTACTTTTTCGGGTTTTCCCGATTCAAATAAAACATTGTTTTTCGTATCGAGAACCACCGATCCGTTTTCTCCGAGGGTGTATGCGATAATTTTTATGTCAGGATATTTTGCCGCAACAGCATAGGGCAGGGGAAGACCGATATCTTCAATCAGCCCCATATCGTAAAGAAAATGACCTTCTTCATCGCTTATTTTAACGATTGTCGCTTTTTCCATGCAAAGGGACAGCGATTCTTTGTCAAAACAGTTCGTTCTTAAATTTATATCGCAAACGATCTCTGGAAAAGTACAGTTTTCAAGGATCTTTTTAACTGTGTTTCTCGATTCGTTTCCTCTTTGCGAAAGCGTGTTGAAATAGAAAAAGTCGGCGTTTATCGAACGTATCGACTCAATAATTTTATTGTTGATACTTATATGATCATATGCAACATTCTGTAATACATTGTAGCTCGGAAGTCCGTTTTCGTCGAGCGAAACAATAGTTGCACCCGTTTTATGTTCGTTAGTCTGTATCAGATCAGGCTTTATTCCGTGTCTGATCGCTTCTTCAATCGACTCTTTTCCGAGGTCGTCATTCCCGACCGCAGAAATAAAATACGTTTCATTTCCGAGGTGCGACATATGTGCCGCAAAATTAAAAGATGCGCCGCCTATAACTTTTTCTTCGGGGAAAATATCCCATAACGTTTCGCCGTAAACAATGCTTTTCATTTGTGATTTCCTTAAAGAGTGAGGTTTTTATTATATAGTTACCATATTTTTCTTTGTGATTTTACTATATCACAGTATTTTCCGGTTGTCAACAGTTTTTTTAAGAACAAAGATTGTAAATGCTTGACATTAAATGCTTGACATTTTGTGAACGGTGTGTTAGAATATTTTTATCATAATAAAGGAGGATTTCGCTATGTCAGATAAAATAAAAGTTTCCTCATATAAAAATCCCATAATACCCAGAATGGGCGTTTGTGATCCCCATATGCATGTTTTCGGTGATCGTGTATGGCTTTATGCAACGCATGATGCAAAACCCGGAAGCCCGCACTTTGTAATGGGTGACTGGCAGGTTTGGTCGTCAGCCGATCTTGTTGAATGGCAAAAAGAAGCTACGATCCGTCCCGAAGATTTCTTTATGGGTAAGTCAAACAGCTGTTGGGCAACCGACTGTATAGACCGAAACGGAAAATACTATTTCTATTTTTCAAACGGAAGCAGTCAGACAGGTGTTGCGGTAAGCGATAAACCCGAAGGTCCGTTTGTTGATGTCCTCGGAAAACCTCTTCTTGACGGAACATTGACTACCACTACAGAATACGACCCTGCGCTTTTCTGTGATGACGACGGCAAATATTATATTGTTTTCGGCGGTCCGAAATGGTGTTACGGTCCGGGGGCAGGCTACTATATTGCGCTTCTCAACGATGATATGATCTCTTTGGCTGAGACTCCGAGATATATCGAACTTGATCATATGGCAGACGATAAAGCTTCTCTGAATAAATTCAACGGAAAGTATTATCTTTCGTACGGTGGTTTTTACGCAATATCGGATAATGTTTACGGTCCGTATAAATTTATGGGTAACACAGCCGCAAGTATTGACCATACAAGCTATTTTGAATGGAACGGT
>SVMP01000189.1 GCA_015067385.1 Oscillospiraceae bacterium
CGAGGTATTCGATGGTCTTCATTGCACCGACGATACGTTTGTCGTCAGTAATAACGCCGTCTTTTACAGGTACGTTAAAGTCGCATCTTACGAGGACTTTTTTGCCGGCAACGTCGATGTCTTCAACGCTTTTCTTGTTGTAATTCATTTGTTTGTACACCTCATACTATATTAACGTAGTTTTAGAAAACAAATTTAATTATTGTGCGGTACGCAATATACCGCATTTATAATCATACCTTATTTTCCCCTTTTTTTCAATAGAAATACAGGAAAGTTCGGTTTTTTTTCATTTATACGGACGCTTGCTTTTGTCCGTTTTACTTGGAATCTTCGGTTCTTATCTGTTTGCGTTTGATCTTACCGGAAATTGTCTTGGGAAGCTCGTCAACATATTCGATGATTCTCGGATATTTGTACGGAGCTGTTACACGTTTAACATGGTTCTGAAGCTCTTTTGTCAGCTCGGGAGACGGTGTGTAGCCTTTTGTTAAAACAACGGTCGCTTTAACTATCTGACCTCTTTCCGGGTCCGGAACTGCCGTGATAGCTGTTTCAAGAACTGCGGGATGCTCAAGGAGCGCCGATTCAACTTCGAACGGTCCGATCCTGTAGCCGCTTGACTTGATAACATCATCGCCTCTGCCTATAAACCAGATATATCCGTCTTCATCTTTCCATGCCATGTCTCCGGTATGATACCAGCCGTCATGCATTACACCTGCAGTTGCTTTGTCGTCGCCTCTGTAACCGTGGAATACTCCCGGAGGGATGCCCTTTGATATATCAAGGCATATCTCGCCCTCTTCACCGACGTTGCATTCTTCGCCGTTTTCGTCGATAAGGTGCATTCCGAGAACAGGGGAGGGTCTGCCCGTTGAACCGGGCTTCGGTGTAAGCCAGGGGAACGTTGCTATAATGACAGGACTTTCGGTCTGACCGAAGCCTTCACGAAGCTCAAGCCCCGTATTGTCAAGCCATTGTCTGTAAACCTCTGCGTTAAGAGGCTCGCCTGCGATATAACATGCTCTGAGATTGGAAAGATCGTATTTTTTAAGATCTTCCTTTATAAGAAATCTGTAAACGGTCGGCGGAGCGCAGAATGTTGTTATATGCTTGGTGGAAAGAACCCTGAGAACGTCTGCGGATTCGAAGCGGTCATCGTAATCGTAAACAAATACGCATGCGCCGCATATCCACTGACCGAATATCTTGCCCCAGGCGCATTTCGCCCAGCCTGTGTCGGCAAGAGTAAAATGCGTATCGGTATCTTTAAGATTCTGCCAGAAGCCTGCAGTGATAATGTGTCCGAGAGGGTAGTACTGAACGTGCTGAACCATCTTGGGATGAGCTGTCGTTCCGGATGTGAAGTAAACGAGCATTGGATCGCTGTTTACGGTAACTCTTTCGTGACTTGCATCGCTTGCATCTTCAAGCTCTTTGTCGAAATCGATATATCCTTCGGCACCTTCCGTGCCGCCTGTTACGAAAACAGTCATGTCGGGGAACTTCTCGGTAACTTTATTTACGTGACCGATTATGTTCTTGTCGTTTGCGCAGATTATGTACTTTATGCCTGCCGCGCCTATTCTGTAATCGATATCCTGTTCCGTAAGCATGTGCGTACTGGGAATAGCGATGGCACCGATCTTTATAAGACCGGGAAGACAGTACCAGAAATGATGTCTTCTTTTAAGAATAAGCATTACGGTGTCTGATTTTTTTACACCGTATTTTTTGAATACCGCCGCTGCCTTGTTTGAAAGTTTGGAAATATCGGAGAAGGTGAATGTTCTTTCCTCTCCTTTATCGTTGCACCACAAAAGCGCTCTTTGGTCGGGAGAAAGACGTGCGTATTCGTCAACGATATCAAGACCGAAATTGAAGTTCTCGGGAATGTCTATTTTAAAGTTGCTGTAAAAATCTTCGTATGATGAAAATTCTGTTTTACAGAATCTGTTAAGTAAATTCATTTGTATATGCGTACCCTTTCAAATGTGCAATTTATATTGTAACTACAAGTATCTTCGCACATTTTCCGTTCAGCGCCTTCATACCGTGAGGATACTGAGAGTCGAAGTATACACTGTCGCCCTCTTCCACTGTCATCGTGTGGTCCCCGATCTGTAAAAGAAAGCTTCCTTCAAGGCAGTAATGGAATTCCTGACCGGAATGTGAGTTCGTGTGAACATTCGGATCATCATTCGGATCGACCGTTACAAGAAGAGGTTCAACTTTTCTGTTTACAAAATTGAACGCAAGGTTTTCGTATTTGTATGCCTTTGTTCTTTCAACACCGAGGCCTCTGCCTTTTTTTACGAACGAATATGTGTGAAGCTTTGCCGTATCTCCTGTTAAAAGCTCGGTCATGCTTATTTTTACGTAATCGCATACATCAAGCAGTACGCTTACGGGAATAGGCACTTCTCCGCTTTCCATTTTGAGATACTCTTCTTCGGTCATGTCTGTGACCTTCGCCATTTCACTCGTTTCCACGTCGGACAATAATCTGATTGCACGAAGTCGCTGAGCTATTTCGGAATTTTTTATTGCCATAATATCACCGCCTTTATTAGGATTAGTAGAATAAAAAGATAGATTGAGTTGTAAAGGGAAATGCTTTCGCGTCAGCGAAAGCTACCCTGAATAAGAAATAATTTTTTTTAGTTATTATAATTGTAACCGAATTCAAGAGCTTCAATATTCTTGTCAAGAAGAGCTGCCTTGCTTGCGGGAACAGCCTTTTTGAGACCTTCTTTGATGTCTTCAATAGGAAGGAAGCCTGTTTTCTTTGCCATGTAGCCGAGGGCGATCATGTTTGCAAGACCTGTGTAGCCGTGTTCTCTTGAAAGTTTTGTTGCAGGAATGGGATACACGTTTATATCTGTTCTGTCATCGGATCTCTTGATAAGGCTGTCATCATAAATGATGCATCCGCCTGCCTCTGTCTTAACAGCAAACTTATCGTAGGAAGGCTGGTTGAGAGCCATGAGGATGTTGGGTTCATTAACGATGGGTGCTGCAATCATTTTGGTGTCGATTCTTACCGCACAGTTAGATGTACCGCCACGCATTTCGGGACCGTAGCTGGGGAGAAGGGAAACTTCGCAACCGCTTACCATGCCGGAATATGCTGTTACCTTTGCCGCAAACTGTACGCCTTGACCGCCGAAGCCTGCAAAAAGAATATTATGTGCCATATTATGCTTCCTCCTTGCTCTTATCTTTATATACGCCGAGGGGATAGTAGGGCATCATGTTGTCTTCAAGCCATTTCATTGCGGCTGTGGGAGACATACCCCAGTTTGTTGAACAGGTAGACAAAACTTCTATGATGGAGAAGCCTTTTTTGTTTATCTGATTTTCAAAGCCTTTTTTGATGGCTGCTTTTGCTGCGTTTACGTTTTTAACATTGTTTACGGAAACACGTTCTGCATATGCAACGCCGTCGAGAGTAGAGAGCATTTCGCAAACTCTTACAGGGTAACCGGAATAGTTGACATCTCTGCCGTAGGGTGTTGTCTGAGTTACCTGACCGGGAAGAGTTGTGGGCGCCATCTGACCGCCTGTCATGCCGTAAATAGCATTGTTTATAAAGATTATGGTGATGTTTTCGCCTCTTGTGGCAGCGTGTACTGTTTCTGCGGTACCGATAGCTGCAAGGTCGCCGTCGCCCTG
>SVMP01000190.1 GCA_015067385.1 Oscillospiraceae bacterium
AACCGTATAACCCTTTGCGGCGAAAGTCCGCCGCCTGCACTTTCGCCGCAAAGGGTTATACGGTTTGACGGATAGCCTTTTTTTATGAGGTAATTGTATGCTTCGAGAGAATCTTCAACAGCTGCAGGAAACTTGTTTTCCGGCGCAAGCCTGTATGCACAGCAGAAAACTCTCGTTCCCGTCTCTGTTGCGAGAACGGAACCGAAGCCGAGCGCATATTCAAGACCGCCGCACGTGTAGCCGCCGCCGTGCAGGTAAAGAATAACTCCGTCACGGCGTTCGTCTTTCGGTATGACCCACGCTCCCGTAAAGCCGTCAAACGTGTGTTTTTTTATTATTACTTTGTTTCGGTTTTTTGCTTCCGTAAGCTCCCCGATCATGTTTTGCCCTTTTCGTATGGTTTCAAGAGAACAGCTCTTGAGAAGAGGGGAAAGCTTCATGATCTGCGAAAGGAAAGATTTTGCGGATAATGACATTGTTTTTTATCCTCTGAAATTTCTGTATTTGGTTTCAAGTATTTTGGGGACGGTCGTCATTCTGTCGTAACAGTGTTCAAAGAAAGCTTTGTACGATTCGCAGAAAAACTGTCTTCCTCCCGTTTCTTTCAACGGCTCTTTGTTCCTTCTGCATCCGGTTCTGCAAAGTGTACGCCATTTACAGTCTTTACATTCTTCCTGTTCGACGAAAGATTCCTTGATAAATCTTTTTGCTGTGTCGCAATTTATCATTTCTTCGAGCGTTCTGTCCTTCAGATTGCCTAAAAGGTATTCGTCAAGCACGTAAAAATCGCACGGATATACGTTTCCGTTAGCCTCAACGGTAAAATTACAGGAACATCTGCCCTGCAGGGTGCATATTTCGGGACGTCTGCCCATGAGAATTCCGCAATAGTTGTCGATATCACGTATGCTTATGTATTCGCCTGCCGCAAAATCTCTGTACCATAGATCAAAAGTCGTGCAGAGAAATTTTCCGTAGCTTTCCGCTGAAAGAGAGGCGTATTCGGGCTGTTCGTCAAAAGGTGCGATCTGCGGTATGTACTGAATGAAATTTAGTCCGTTTTTCTTGTAAAAATTATAGTTTGCCTCGGCTCTTTTTGCGTTCGTCTCCGTAATAACGGATAAAATGTTGAATTCCACACCTTTTTTCGTAAGCAGTTCAGCCGCTTTTTTAACTCTTGAAAATGTTCCGTTTCTTTTTGCGTCAACTCTGTTTATGTCATGACAGTCTTTCGTACCGTCAAGAGAAAGCCCGACAAGAAAATCGTTTTTTCTGAAAATATCGGCAAAATGCTCGTCTATAAGAAGTCCGTTTGTCTGAAGAACATATCTTACCGCAGCTTTATTTTCTTTTTGTTTTGCTTTAACATAATCCGTGAACTTTTCAAAAAATTCATGGCCGCAAAGCGTTGGCTCTCCGCCCTGGAAAGCGAATACTATACTGTCGGCATACTCAAAAGCACGGTCGATGAGGTTCTTGGCTGTCTCTTCGCTCATCAGTCCGTAGCTTTCGATCTCCCTGTTCTCCGCAACATCGTGGTAAAAACAGTATTTGCATCTCATGTTGCACAGTGATGATGCAGGCTTTATAAGCAGGTTTACGCTTCTCATTTTGTTTTAACGAGTGCTATGCACATCGCCTCCGCTGCGTTTCCGCTGCCGACTTCTCCGAGCTTTTCGTTTGTCTTTGCCTTAACGCTTACGTTGTGTATGTCTGTTTTTAATACGGCGGCAAGGTTTTCTCTCATTTTTAATATGTACGGCGCAAGCTTCGGCTTTTCGATTATTACCGTTGCATCGATATTCCCGACCGTAAAGCCGTTTTCTTCTATTATTTCAACAGTCTTTTTAAGGAGAAGCATACTGTCTATATCTTTATATGCGGGGTCTTTGTCTGAAAAATGACTGCCTATATCTCCGAGCGCACAGGCTCCGAAAAGCGAATCTATTATTGCGTGAACGAGTACGTCTGCGTCCGAGTGTCCCAAAAGCCCCTTTTCATGCTGTATATAAACTCCGCCGAGTACGAGCTTTCTGCCTTCGACGAGTCGGTGACTGTCAAAACCGAGACCTATTCTCATTTTTTTTCATCGCTTTCGTTTGCGAAAGCTTTCCTTTCTTGCCGCAATTTCAATGGTATTTGCGTTTGCAAAGTTCGTTTGGGTAAAATAAAAGAGAGTGGGGAGGGAGGTCATAGCCTCGCTCCTCACTCCCTTGAGCGTTAATATCTTGTTAGATATTAGTCGTTAGTGTAGGGGAGAATTGCGATCTGACGAGCACGTTTGATTGCTTCGGTCAGTTCACGCTGATGCATAGCGCAGGTAGCAGTGATTCTTCTGGGAAGGATCTTGCCTCTTTCGCTGATGAAACGGCGAAGTTTCGCAACATCTTTGTAGTCGATGCAGTCAACTTTGTCAGCACAGAACTGGCAAACTTTCTTTCTGGGCTTTCTCTTGTTGAAGCCATCTCTTTCTCTGGGTTCACGCTGTTCACGAGCGGGAGCAGCGTTTACATTTTCATTTACGTTGTTGTTTTCCATTGTCAGTAAGACTCCTTTCGTAGATTAGAACGGGAGCTCGTCTTCGATATCTTTAATATCTGCAAAGAACTCCGTGTTTACCCCGGCTGTGGGGGCAGAGGCAGGTGCGGACGGCACAGGGTTCGATACCGGAGCGCTTGACTGTGAGTAGTCATCGGCAGGTCTCATTGAGGAACTGTCCTGTTTTGCTGCTCCGAACTGGACTTCATCTACCATGATGGTGTAGGAACGACGTTCTACGCCGTCTTTGTCCTTGTAATTGTCGTTCTGAATTGAACCGAACACGATTATAACGGAACCCTTTTTAAAATATTTGGAAACGAATTCCGCGGTCTGTCTGAACGCTGTACACGGAATAAAATCCGCAGTCGGTCTGTCTTCTCCCTGTTTTGCAAAACGGCGGTTTACCGCAACGGAGAATCTGACGTTCGGGATACCCGATGCCGACATCTTAAGCTCAGGGTCGGAAGTAAGTCTTCCCATAAGCATGACTTTGTTGATATTCATTTAAAACTCGTCTCCTTTCCGCAAATGCTTATTTTTTGATGATGATGGAGCGAAGAACACCTTCCGTGATGTGGTAAACACGGTCGAGCTCTGCAGGAACCTCTGCCGGCGCTTCAAATTCAACGAGGACATAGTGACCCTCAGTTTCATAATTGATAGCGTAAGCAAGTCTTCTCTTACCCCAAACATCTACGTTCTTGATCTCGCCGCCGTTAGCGGTGATGAGAGCCTTGAACTTCTCGGTAGTAGCTTCGATAGCTGCTTCGTCGAGCTTTTTGGTGCTGAGAACGAAAATAGATTCGTACTTGTTCATTACGTTACACCTCCTTCTGGACTTTCGGGGAAGCTTTTGCCTCCCAAGGATAAAATTCGTACAATGCGGCCCTAAGGTCACAACGCATAACATTTTATCATAAAATATACCGTTTGTCAAGCGGATATTTCGTATTTTGAAATTATGTTAAAAACGTTGGATCCGATATCCTCTTTTTTTCTTTTCCTATTGTAATTGTCAAAAAAATATGGTATAATTCAGTAAATAAACATACCGAAAGGGGTATTCCCGTGAGATTTCCGAAATTTATTCTTGCGATCGT
>SVMP01000191.1 GCA_015067385.1 Oscillospiraceae bacterium
AGATCGACAGTAATTTCCCGAACAGATTTTTCTGCATCGATTGGCTTTCAGACGGAGAATACAACTATGAGGTATTCGAGTGTACCGTAAAAGAAAATGAAGATATAGTTCTTTCTCTTTTCGGAGGAAGTGCAAGCGAGATATTACCGGATATTGTAAGCGGTGATTTTCCCGACAGTATAACATATCTTATTCTTGTAAAAACCAAGTAATAACAAAAAATCAAAACACTCCATATAATGGACTGAATTCGACATTGTATGGGGTGTTTTTATGAAAGAAAACAACAGATCTATCCGCACTTTTCTTGCCGCAAATTCCGCAAACGGATTCGTTTCTTTTTTTGACGGCATACAGGAATACCAAAATACTTATATCATAAAAGGCGGTCCGGGGACCGGTAAAAGCAGTTTTATGAAAAAGATAGCCTCCGCCGCGCAGTCAAAAGAAATGGCGGTTGAATATGTTTTTTGTTCTTCCGATCCCAATTCACTTGATGCGGTATGTATAAACGATATACCGATAGCGATAGCAGACGGAACGGCACCGCACACCGTAGAGCCTAAATATCCCGGTGCGATGGGCGGAATAATAGATGTCGGTCGGTTTTGGAGCGAAGAAAAAATAAAGGCATACTCGGATGAAGTTCTTGATTTAACGGAAAGCGTATCTGCAGAATTTTCAAGTGCATACAGATGGCTTAAAGCTGCGGGAGCAATATACGAAGATATTGAAAAAACGTCAGAAAAAGCAATAGACAATGTAAAGCTAAATACTTTTACAGATAATCTTATTAAAAGAACGATCCCCAATAAAAACAGAGGGAGCGGAATGATCAAAAAAAGGCTGATTACAGGCATTACACCGTTCGGAACAGTAACTTTTTACGATACCGTGTACAACTTATGCGAAAAAGTAATGACTGTAAAGGATAAATACTTGCTGTCTGATAAAATAATTTCAAGATTTACCGATGCCGCAACAGATGCGGGATATACGGTATATGCGTTTTACAACCCACTGCTGCCCGAAAAAATAATGCACGCAGCGGTTCCGGAACTTGACCTTGCAGTTGCCACGGATTCGTTTATGACAAGATTTGAGCCGCAAAACGCCACAGCAATAAATATGGATAGATTTATCGGAACCGTAGATAAAAAAAGGCTTTCAAACGATCACAGGGTATTAAATATATGCATAAAAGAAGCGATAAGCCGCATAGCAAAAGCGAAAGAATATCACGATGACCTTGAAGATATCTATATTTCAGCCATGGATTTTGATTCTCTTGACGAGACGGTTAAAACATTTATCAACAAATATATTGAATAAAAGCATGGACATAGCGTGAAAAAGTATTTTCACGCAGGTTTTGTGGATTTCGTGCATAGCAAAATCATCCCCAATTCCCCAAGAAAGGAAGCTTTCGCAAGCGAAAGCCACGGTTATTAAAATGAGTAAAAAAGAAACGGACATCAAAAATTTTCAGATCGAGCCTATCGCGTACATACATACCGGATTTTCGGAAAAATTCGGGATCCCGAGACAAAGCGGACTTGTAAAAGAGCTTACGGGACGGATAGTTTTCGAAAAAAAATACAGAAATGCAGAAGCTCTTCGAGGCATTGAGGAGTTTACTCATCTTTGGCTGATATGGCAGTTTTCACAAGCCGTTTCGGACGAATTTCGCCCGACAGTCCGCCCTCCCCGTCTCGGAGGAAACGAAAGAGTCGGTGTTTTTGCGACACGTTCGCCTTTCCGTCCGAACAGCCTCGGATTATCCTGCGTAAAGCTTGAAAGCGTTGATCTGACATCCCCCGACGGTCCGACGCTTACCGTTTCAGGAATTGACATGCTTGACGGAACGCCTATATTCGACATCAAACCGTATATCCCTGTTGCAGACCTTCACCCCGAAGCATCGGAGGGGTACACGAAGAGAACAAAAGAGCATAAACTTTCCGTTATTTTTGAAGACGGAACAAATGATATTCTCCCGAAAGAAATTTTTACGGCGGTTAAAGGAATTCTTGAAAACGATCCCCGCCCCGGTTACGATAACGACCCCGAAAAGATATACGGGATAGATTATTCGGGATATGACATCGGTTTCAGAGCCGACGGCGAAAACGTTTACGTAATAAGAGTAAAAAAGAAATAATTTTTTATCTCAACCTTGTCGGTTGAGATATTTCTTATTTAAACGTCAAACAACTTTGCTTGACATGATTTACAGAATATGATATACTTAAAACAAAAAGAAAGTTGACCGATATGAAATTTAAAAATACACTTATTCTCCTTTGCTCTGCGCTTTTACTTACCGCCTGCAACGGAAACACGCATAAACATTCTTCTGAAAAATGGGAACGAAATATTTATGAACATTGGCAGGAATGCGAATGCGGAGAGAAATTCAACATAAGCGAACACACGCTTGAATCGGACAAATGTTCTGTTTGTAAAAGCGAAATATATACTTATGACGGCGGCGCGGATATTTACAACTACAATGAAAACGGCGATCTTGAAAAAATATCCTGCTACAATGAAAACGGTTCTCTTTTAAGCGAAAGCATTACCGAATCGGAGTATGACGAAAACGGTAATATGCTCAAAGAAACCACATACGAAAACGGCGAATTGATCTTTATTACGGAATACGCAACGAAAGAAGACGGAAGCAGTTATCAGAAATCGTTTACATCTTTTTCATCAAACGGCGAAAAAAGTATTTTTGAATATACCGACAACGGCTTTATTTCTGTTTCACAAAACTACAATGCCGAAGGCACTCTTGTTTACGAAGAAATTTATGAATATGAATTCGATGCGAACGGTTTATCGTATCAGGCAAAAATCACGCAGAATAATTATGAACTCGGAACATTTGCTGTTATCGAGATGAACGAAAACGGTGAAATGGTCCTTTCTTCCGAAAAGGATTCAGACGGAAACATTATATTTGAAGACCGTTATGACCGTGAATACGACGAAAACGGCAATAAGATTTCGGAAAAACATTATGCCAACGGAAAACTTGTCTATGAAATAACGGATTTTACCTACAGCGAAGACGGTAATTGGAGTTTTCCGAAAAAAGAGATAGAGTACACCGAAGACGGCTTGACAAAAATTTTTGACTACAACGATCACGGTGAGCTTATTCTTGAAAAGGATTACGATGAAAACGGAAATGTTATCTATTATTTTGTCGGCGAATATGAATATAATGAAGACGGTGTGATGTTAAGCAAAAAAACATATGAAAACGGCTCTCTTTCCACCGAAGAATATTACAAAATAACAGAAGACGGTTGGGCATACATCGAAAGCGAGACCGTTTATTATCCCGAACTTGACACCGCATACAAAAGTACCTATAATGAATTCGGCGATCAGACAGGCAGAATAATCTACGACGGAAACGACAATATAATTCAAGAAGATATTTTCGAAATTGAGTACGATGAAAACGGAAACGTCAAATCCGAAAGACATTACACAGACGGATCGTTAACATACGAAGCCATTGATTACGTGACCGACACAGACGGATTCGGCTTTACCAGATATCCGTCCGTTATCAACAGATACAATAAAGACGGTTCGAAAATGTGACGGTAAACGGCAA
>SVMP01000192.1 GCA_015067385.1 Oscillospiraceae bacterium
CCAACCTCGGCGACGCTCAGGCTCGCCGCCTCAACATCAAGATCAAAGGCAAAGACGGCAACTACCTTGTTCATACTCTTAACAACACCGTTGTTGCTCCTCCGAGAATGCTCATTGCGTTCCTCGAAAACAATCTCCAGAAAGACGGCTCCATCAAGATTCCCGAACCTCTCAGAATGTACATGGGCGGCAAGGACGTTATTAAAAGATGAAAAAATGCTCATTTTGCGGTACTGAAAATTCAAACGACAGTAAATACTGCGTTTCATGCGACAAAAAACTTCCGAAAGAAATAACCGAGGAAGTCAAGCCGAAAAAAATACAGGAAGTACCTCAAAATAAGCCGACCGATGTTAAAACAAAAGCAGAACCGAGCCTTCCGAAAGAGCCCGGATCCGAAGAAAAAACAAAGGTCTGCGATGTCTGCGGTGCTTATGTAACATCGGACAAAACCGTTTGTCCCGACTGCGGAAATTTTCTTACCGATGAGGCAGACATAAAAGCAAACGAAGAAATCAACAGACAATTGGAAAAGCTCTCAAGAGCCTCCGACCCGTTTTACCCGAAGATGTGGGAAAAGATCGTTGGATACTTTTCCCTCGTCGGTGCGGTCGTGATGGCTGTAATGCTGCTTGTTTCGATATATTTTGAGAAATTCAACGCATATTATATCGTCAGTATCATTCTCTTTGCCGATGTTTATCTTAATGCGATAAAGATCGAATGGATGTGGTACTTAAAACAACTGGGCATGGCCTTTACAGTTGAACATCCCGAAGATATGATGCCAAGCATGTTCTGGACGTTCGGCAGAAAGGCGGGGATAATTCTCTGCACTGTTGCGGGTGTGATCTTTGCGGTATTGGCGCTTGACGGGCTTATATATAAATTATAAAAATGGATAATAAGATTAAAGCGATAGAAGAAATAATTTTGCGTGCGGGACAGATCGTTTTGTCGGCGCACGATCAGGAAAAAGCCGAGAACGTTTCCGAAAAAAACGGTGATGCGGCGAACATGGTGACAAAATACGACGTTGCGGTGCAGGATTTTCTCATCAGCGAGATCAAAAAACTGATCCCCGAAGCGTATTATATTGCCGAAGAAAAGAATAATGAGGATAATATCCTCGATAACGATTACTGTTTTATCATCGATCCGATCGACGGCACTGCGAATTTTGTTCATGATTACAGGCATTCGTGCATATCCGTTGCGATGTTTTCACATTCCGAAGCCGTTTTCGGCGCTGTGTATGACCCTTATCTCAACGAGCTTTTTACAGCCCAAAAGGGCAGGGGAGCATACCTTAACGGAAAACGCATAAACGTTGTAAACAGAAGCTTTGAACACTCTATTCTTGCGTTCGGTTCAGCTCCTTATGATAAAAAAACGCTTGGAGACAGGTCATTCAAGATCTGCCATGAGCTTTTCATGGAGTGTTCGGATGTCAGAAGATGCGGCACTGCGGCGCTCGACCTTGCATACCTTGCGGCAGGCAGAAACGATATGTTTTTCGAATGTATGCTTTACCCGTGGGACTATGCGGCAGGTCAGATGATCGTTCGTGAAGCGGGCGGCATCGTGAGCGATATGGACGGCAATCCGCTGATATTCAACCGCCGATGCTCCGTTCTCGCAGCAACACCGACCGTCTATGACAAGTTGCTCGAAAAAGTAAAAAAATGTTAATGGCGGATATTTACATATAAATTTAAGGTTGCATACTAAAAAAATGCAACCTTTATTTTTTTACCTATTGACATTTGATAGCTTTTATGCTATCATAATAATAAGCTCATAGATAACGCATCAAGGGTAATAATATGTACGACATTGAATTTTACGAAAAAGCCGATGGGACATCGGATGTTTGGGACTTTCTGGAAGAACTGCGAGAAAAAATCAAAACAAATAAAGATGCGAGAATACAATATAAACAAGCGATGATGTATATAGAGCTTTTACAAAATAACGGAACACGTCTTCCCGACAACATTACAAAACATATAGATGAAAATATATGGGAACTGCGTCCCGGTAATAACAGAATTTTCTATTTTTACAAAATCGAGAATACCTTTGTTTTACTTCATCATTTCAGAAAAAAAACTCAAAAGACACCAAAAAAGGAAATCGAACAGGCAAAACGAGAGAGAGATGATTATTTGTCGAGAAAGGAGAACAAATAAACATGAAAACATGGAAAGACTACAAGGAATATATCAAATCAACAGACGCTGTAGCTAAAGAAGACGTACAGGAAGCCGAAAATATTGCACTGATCGTCGGAGCAATGATAGAAAAGAGAAACGAACTCGGTCTGACACAAAGACAGCTTGCACAAATGTGCGGAATTCCGCAATCATCTGTAGCAAGAATCGAATCATATAAAACAACTCCCAATCTTGATACGATATTAAAGATCATGCAGCCTCTGGGATTAACATTGTCTGTTGTATCGTTAAAGTAATATTAAAAGCCGATACTTCTTCAGTATCGGCTTAAGTTTATATAAAAAATTAATAATTATGTTCCCAAATAGGTTAAAAAATGAAATATAATAATTATGAAAGGACTGATAAAATGAATTTAACGAAAATAGCGGCAATTCTTCTTTCAACCGCTTTTGTTTTAACATCATGCGCGGCTGAGAATGAGTCTGAAAAAGATAAAAATGACCGAAATGACATCGTTACACAGGAAGACGTTAAACAAAATGAAGATGTTATAACAATAAAATTAAGCGACGACGGAGTTGAAGCCGACAGCAATGCGGTATACACGGCAAACGACATAGTATATTATCAGGCGGGAACCGATTTTACGTACGGCGAAGGCTCCGAAAAAGACGGGCACAGCAAAGAAGAAGCCGACGGACATACTGTTGTTCACATAACAGAACCCGGCACATACAGCCTTGAGGGAACGCTTTCGAAAGGACAGATAGCCGTTGACCTTGGAAAAGATGCGAAAAAAGATAAAGATGCGGTCGTAACGCTTATATTGAACGGCGTGGATATAAACTGCGATGTTGCGCCTGCGGTAATTTTTTATAATGTTTACGAATGCGGAAACAAAAACGAGGACGAAGCGACAAAAAACGTTGATACAGAGGCGGCAGGGGCAAATGTTATAATAGCCGACGGCAGCGTGAACACAATAAGCGGCTCGTATGTTGAAAAAATATACGACCCCGAAAGCGTTGTTTTAAACGAACAAGGCACAAAAGTCGAAGATGCCGATAAGCTTCATAAATACGATGCGGCTTTTTACTCGAAAATGTCTATGAATATCAATGGCGGCGACGAAAACAGCGGAATTCTGAATATAAATGCCGACAGCGAAGGACTTGATTCGGAGCTTCATCTGACGATAAACAGCGGAATAATTAACATCAGATCGGGTAATGACGGCATAAACACGAACGAGGACAATGTTTCCGTGACGACTGTTAACGGCAGCGAACTGAATATAACCGTTACGGGTCAGTCGGGCGAGGGCGACGGCATTGACTCTAACGGCTGGATCGTGATAAACGGCGGCAAGATAAGCGTTGCGGCGTGTTCAACAAGCATGGATTCGGGCATTGATGCAGATCTCGGCATAAGCATTAACGGCGGCGTGCTTATT
>SVMP01000016.1 GCA_015067385.1 Oscillospiraceae bacterium
TAACAAGATTTTATAACCCCGAAATACCGTACAGCCTTCACGATATGAACGTGATCGAATTTGAGATAAACGGTGACGATCTTATAATGAGAACGCAATCGGGCATGGTAAGGACTGCTCCGAATTGGGATCAGGTTGACGGATACCTCGAATTCCTCGATGTAAATTGGGAGTATTGCTATGCTACCGTTTGCGAGGGCTACTACGGCAATCTCGGTACTTATGAGGGCAAGACCTTTAAGAAAATGTACCTCAAGGATTTTATCGCCGAGTTTCATAATGCAGGCTTCTCGATTTTGGACGAATACTACGGGCAAGACCGTGCGCTCTATACGGGATATTTCTCTAAAGGTAAAACAACGGGAGAATGCACCATCGAGATATACCATAACAATATTGTGTTTTATGAACAGACCGATGACACCCGTGAAATGAAAGATGTCATATTGAGTGCGGACGGAGATCTGTCGCTCTATTTAGTGCCTGCCGACGTTGCGGATAATCTTGCCACGGTCGCAAATGAGTTTGCGTTTAACTATGTGTGGCACGGCGAGAAAAGCGGCAAGTTTCTGAAGCTTTGCGGAGAACAGTACGGAGCGGTTTTCGATGAAACGGATTTTATCGAATATCTGAACACTGTTCTGTATCCCGATAAGCCGTCGGTCAAGCTCAAAACGATCCCGGCGGACGACGAGTGGGATGTGCCGACGGAATACCGCAAATATCCGTACTATAACTTTTAAGGAGACGCATTATGTTGAATACGCCGTTCGGAACAATCAAAATAACAGCTGACGGCATAATGCTTGAATACGAAGCTATACCGTTTTGCTGTCAAGTTCGTTCAGTTGTCTCAAAACCGCTTGCAGGATGTTACAGGATAACTGTCCCGAATGAAAATTATCGAATGATCCGTTGCGAGCTTGAATGGAACTGTTCGCCGATTGAAAACACAGGTTCTTCAGGCGAACGGTATTTGTGTTCTGAATTTGTGAAAGATGCGGTCGTTCTGACTATCGGTGCGGGCGATGAGATGCTTGACTTTGAAACAGTGCGACTCGATAACGGAATTGAGTATATATGCAGTCCTTCTGTTGATAAGGTAATGTTCGGTGTTTCATGGACAACCGATCATGAGGGACAATTCGATATAAGAACACAACTTGCAACGGATCTGTATTAGATCCGGTTTTATAGTTTAATATTTGAACATCCTCCCGACAGACGAATCTTTCTGTCGGGATTTCCATACACAATATTTGAGCTAAGGGCTTGATTTATTTCCGTTTCTGTGATAAAATAATATTAAAGTTTATTAACATTCATTTGAGAGGATATTTCATGTTACTTGTCGGCGTTGTTGACAGCATTATATTTAAAAATTCCGAAACAGGTTATACTGTTCTTGAAGTTGAAACAAAGGACGGACCGCAAACTGTAGTCGGAACGATGCCACTTGTCGGCGAGGGCGAGCAGATAGAGGTTGAGGGCGAATATACAAACCACGCCACATACGGCAAACAGTTTGCCGTTGAATCATTTTCAAGCAAGCTTCCTGCGGATGAGACATCTATTTTCCGTTATCTTTCTTCGGGAATAGTAAAAGGAATACGTGCCGTTACCGCAAAAAATCTTATTAATATGTTCGGCCCCGAAACGCTTGATGTCCTTGAAAATGAGCCCGAAAGGGTGGCGCAGGTAAAAGGTATAAATCTTGACCGTGCAATGAAGATATCCGAGCAGATGAAGTCTCTTACCGGTGTCAAATCGATCCTCATGGGGCTTGCCGGCTTCGGAATTACGCCGACCGTTGCTTTTAAAATATATAAACAGTGGGGCGCAAAGGCGTATGACCTTGTCCGTTTGAACCCGTATCGACTTTGTGAGATACAAGGCTTCGGTTTTGAACGTGCTGACAGGATCGCACGAAAAATGCAGTATGACGTAAACAGTCCGTACCGTATAAAAGCAGGGATAATCTATGTTCTGAACCATAATCTTTACAGTAACGGACATACGTTTCAGCCCCGTGAAAAACTTATTTCAATAACTCAGGGACTGCTTGAAACAAATACCGATGATATCGATATTATGATCGATACGCTCATTGAAGAAAAGGTTCTTTTTTACGTTCCTAAGATCGGCAACACAAACGGTGTGTATCTTCACAGCGCTTACACTGCCGAAACATTTATAAGCGAACATATTTCACTTGCGTCAAAAATAGAAAAAGAGTATCCCGGCGATTTTGAAAAAGATATAAAGAAAGCAGAAGAGGCTCTTGAGATAGAATTTGCACAAAATCAGAAATCCGCTGTTAAAAACAGTCTTTGTCATCAGATAATGGTGCTTACAGGTGGTCCGGGTACAGGTAAAACGACAACTCTTAACGGCATAATTTATAATTTTGAACAAAAAGGGCTTACCTTTGCCCTTGCCGCGCCCACAGGACGTGCCGCAAAACGAATGACGGAGCTTACAGGCAAAGAAGCAAAGACGATCCACCGCCTTCTCGAATACGGAGGTTCGGGGGAAAATCAGCTTTTCGGAAGAAACAGAGAAAATCCGCTTCCGTATGATGCGATAATAATCGACGAAAGTTCGATGGTCGATCTTTTTCTCTTTTCCGCATTGCTTCATGCCATATCAATAAATACACGCATAATCCTTGTCGGAGACGCAAATCAGCTTCCTCCTGTCGGTCCGGGATGTGTTTTTAAGGATATTATCGCATCGGGGATCGTTGAGGTCGTTGAACTTAATGAAATATTCCGTCAATCGCGCGAAAGCCTTATCGTTACCAATGCCCATGATATAATCAACGGTCAGATGCCTGAATGCAGGGATACGAAACACGATTTTTTCTTTCTTCCCGTTTCTTCACCCGAGGAACTTTCAATGAAGGTTGCGGAGCTTTATACATCACGTCTTCCCAAGGCGTACGGCTATGATCCGATGACTGATATACAAATAATCTGTCCGACCAAAAAAACATTAAGCGGTACAGTCAGCTTGAATTCAATGATAAAAGAGATCGCAAATCCCTCAAGGATGACGAGAAACGAGCTTACCTTCAGAGATAATACTTTCCGTGAGGGCGATAAGGTCATGCAGACCAGAAATAATTACGATATCTCTTATGAAAGCGATCTCGGTTCTATCGATCAGGGTGTTTTTAACGGGGACATCGGACGTATCGAGCAAATAAGCTCCGACGGTGAAATGGTTGTCGTTCGTTATGACGATAAAAAGGTTACTTATACGACCGAAGAGCTTGAAGATATTGATCTCGCATATGCCATAACCGTTCATAAAAGTCAGGGTAGTGAATGGGATGCTGTTATTTTGCCGATATTTGAAGGCTATGATGCTCTTTTTACGAGAAACCTGCTCTACACAGCTGTTACCCGAGCAAAAAGACTTCTTGTTATCGTCGGCTCGTATGACCGTTTGAAAAGAATGGTCGAAAATAAATTTTCAGATAAACGCTATTGCGGTTTGAAATATATGTTGATGAGTTTAGCGTAAAAAACCTTTTTCACGCAGGTTTTGTGGCTTTCGTCACTTAAACAGTAAAGGCTTTGCGTAGCAAAACCAACCCACCGAGAACCCGTAAAAACGAGTTTTTATCTCAAAAAAAGGAAGCTTTCGTTTGCGGAAGCTATGTATAATTAAAATGAAAAAGTTTTTTTCTGTTTTGTCTGATATGTTTTTTACAAAACGTTGTCCGGGCTGCGGTCGTATGCTTCCTGTTTTTGAGGATAAGGATATCTGCGAAAATTGTGCGGATGATTTTATTGATATATCCGATAAGTTGTTTTATGTTCGGGAGCTTGAATTTCTGAAGGCGGTTTATCTTTTTTCGGGACCTCCGAGACACGGATTACATCGCTTTAAATTCAGAAACGACGGCTCTGCAGGTAGATTTTTTGCGGACCGTATATGTGAAATGATCTGTAAAGAGAAGAAATTTATTGATACTGATATAGTTATCGTACCCATTCCCGGAAACGTTAAAGATACGGACAGAGAGTATGTTCAAGCAGAGTTTCTTGCAAAAAGAATTGCAAGGAAACTGAAAATCGCATGTGTTTGCGATGCAATAAGAAAAAGAAAAGCCGTTAAATCTCAAACAAAATGCAGAACTGTTGCGGAAAGAAGAAAAAATGCTCAAAATGCCTTTATTTTAAACAAAGGAAAATATGAAAAACTGGCAGGCAAAAATGTTCTTCTCATTGATGATATTTCAACAACCGGTTCAACCCTTTCTTCGGCTGCCGAGACGTTGAAAAAAGCAGGCGTTGAAAAGATATACGGCGTATGTGTTGCGAAAACACCCACGGGAAAAGAACGGAAGGGTAGATATATTATTCCGTATCCCGAAGAAATGAAGATGACAGTTGTTGATGCTGTTGAATATGAAAATAAAAGATAGAAAGTAAGGATATGATCGAATGTCAAACGGTATTTCACGTTTTTTTGAACCTGATGCTCCGAAATTGAGCAATGCAAAAGGTATGAATTCTCTGCGTGAGCTTTTTAAGATAGGCAGAGGTCCGTCCTCTTCCCACACGATCGGCCCCGAAAGAGCATGTAAGCGTCTTAAAGAGTTGTATCCCGAGGCGGATAAATTCAAGGTTTTTTTATACGGATCGCTTGCTTTAACAGGCAAGGGACACCGAACCGATGTTGTTATAGAGCAGACGCTTGCTCCCGTTGAAACAGAGATCGTGTTTGATGTTGAAAAAACAGATCTCCCTCATCCGAATACAATGGATGTAGAGGTGTATACAAAGGGTGAAAAGATCGCAGTTGAGCGCATAATGAGCGTTGGCGGCGGAACGATACTTTTTGACGGGGAAAGCGCTGTCGAGCTTCCGATAGTTTATCCTCATTCAACGTTTGCCGAAATCTCGGAATATTGCTCTTCTCGTCGTATGCGTCTTTGGCAGTATGTTCAGGAAATGGAAGACGAAGACATTTTTTCTTATCTTTCTGAGATCTGGCAGACTATGAAGCACACGATCTATGACGGACTTGTCGCAGACGGAACGATTCCGGGACGACTGAACCTTCAGCGTAAGGCAAAATATCTCTATAATCAGAAACATATGGATGAAAGCCCGGCAACAAGAGAAAACCGAATCGTATGCTCTTATGCTTTTGCTGTAAGTGAACAGAATGCATATGCTGCCACTGTTGTTACAGCACCCACCTGCGGAGCTTCGGGCGTTTTGCCTGCTGTCTTGCTTTATGAACAGGAAAAATTCGGACTTCCCGATGATGCCATCGTCAAAGCACTCGCCACGGCAGGCATAATCGGCAATCTCATCAAAACGAATGCGTCGATATCAGGTGCTGAATGCGGATGTCAGGCAGAGGTCGGAAGCGCTTGTTCCATGGCTGCCGCTGCTCTTGCGGAGCTTTTCGAAATGGGACTCGCTCAGATAGAATATTCCGCCGAGATAGCAATGGAGCACCATCTCGGGCTGACATGCGATCCGATATTCGGTCTTGTTCAGATTCCCTGCATAGAAAGAAATGCTGTTGCGGCAATGAGAGCTATAAACGCCGTCAGCCTTGCCAATTTCCTTACAGATACAAGAAAGATCTCTTTTGACCTTGTTGTCAGAACAATGTACGAAACCGGTCTTGACCTTGCTTCTCACTACAAAGAAACAAGCGAAGGCGGTCTTGCAAAACTTTACAGTATTTGATTTTTTCAAAAAGGTCGGTTGTAAAATTCAAAACAACCGATCTTTTTTTGCTGTTACATAAATTTGTTAAAGTTTATCCATTTACATTTTTTGCTAAATGTTATATAATAATGTAGAATGGCAAAATTATATGTACACCAAATTTTAGGGGGCAATTACCGATATGTCAATGGGTTTTGATAATGCAAAATATATAAAAACGCAGTCTGAACAAATAATGAAAAGAATAGGGGAGTTCGGCGGAAAACTTTATCTTGAGTTCGGCGGAAAACTTTTCGACGATTATCATGCCGCACGTGTTCTTCCCGGCTTTGCACCCGACAGCAAACTTCAGATGCTTAAAAAGATCGCGGATGATGTTGAAATAGTCATAACGATCAGCGCGGGCGATATTGAAAACAATAAAGTAAGAAAAGACTACGGTATAACATACGAAACCGATGTTCTCCGTCTTATTGACGCTTTTCGTGAGGCAGGTCTTTTTGTCGGCAGTATCGTTATAACACAGTTTTCGGGACAGCCTTCTGCCGAAAGCTTTAAATTCAGACTTGAAAAGCTTGGTGTTAAAGTTTATAAGCATTATACTATTCCCGATTATCCTTTTAATGTTAAACGTATCGTCAGCGAAGAGGGCTACGGTAAAAACGAATATATCGAAACTCAACGTCCCCTTGTCGTTATAACTGCACCCGGTCCCGGAAGCGGAAAAATGGCAACTTGCCTTTCTCAGCTTTATCACGATCACCTCAGAGGCATCGATGCAGGCTACGCTAAATTTGAAACATTCCCGATTTGGAATATTCCTCTTAAACATCCCGTTAATCTTGCATATGAGGCGGCAACTGCTGATCTTAACGATGTAAATATGATAGACCCTTACCATCTTGAAGCGTATGGGGTCACCACTGTAAACTACAACCGTGATGTCGAGATCTTCCCCGTACTTAATGCGATGTTCGAAAAAATACATGGAGAAAGCCCCTATAAGTCTCCCACCGATATGGGCGTTAATATGGTAGGTTACTGCATTACTGATGATGAGATCGTCAGAAACGCCGCAAATCAGGAGATAATCAGAAGATATTACGCAACGCTTTGCGACCGTATTAACGGAAGAACGAGCGACGCTACCGTAAATAAAATAGAGATCCTCATGCAGAAAGCAGGCATAAGCAGTGCCGACCGTAAAGTTATAGCCGCTGCCGATGAACGTGCCGAGGCTACAGACGGACCTGCGGTTGCAATAGAACTTCCCGACGGACGAATCGTAACAGGCAAAACCTCATCTCTTCTCGGACCGTCTGCCGCAGCTCTTCTCAATGCTGTTAAAGCGCTTTGCGGAATGGATAAGGAAAAGCATCTTATTTCTCCTTCTGTTATTGAACCTATCCAGAAGCTTAAAACAGAGGTTCTGGGCAACAGAAACCCGAGACTTCATTCCGATGAGATACTTCTTGCTCTTTCCATATGCGCTGCGACCGATGAGGATGCGTCCCGTGCTGCCGATATGCTTAATTCTCTTCGCGGATGCGAAGCCCATTCGACTGTTATTCTTACTCAGGTCGATGACGATGTTTACCGTAAACTCGGTATCAGACTTACTTGTGCACCGAAATATCAGACCAAAAAGCTTTATCATAAATAATTTCAAACGGAGGTGGTAATAATGCAGAGGTTTATTTTTTCATCAATTACAACATTAGGTGCGATCGGCTTTGTACTGTTGGCTGTGTTTCTTCCTGCGCTGACTGTTCCTTGTGCCCTTATTTCAACAACCTTGTTTGCATTTGTTACCGCACTCTCTCACCCAAAGGTTACCCGTATAACTTCTCAGTCAATAATTGCTGTTTTTTACATTATTACACTGATCGTCACAAAAGATCCTATCCCCGGTTTGATGATTCTTTTGCTTTTTTACCCTGCAGGGTTGGCGGCAGGATACTGCTGTATGATGAAAAAACGGGTCAATTCGATCGGAGCTCATGCGCTTTTATACGGTTCTGTCTTTTTCCTTTTGGTTTTTATTGTTTATGCGATTTTTTCAACATACCCCGATATTTCTTTTACGACCGCATCCGAGAATATAAAAAATATGTTCATTCCCGAAATAGAAAAAGCTATTTCTGCAATATTCGGCGGCGGTCAGGATACAGCAAGCGAATATGATTACATTTATTCTTATGAATACCTTGCTACTCTTGTTTATTCGTATATCCCGACAGTTGTGGGGCTTTGGCTTCTCGTTTCGTCATACATTGCTTCACGGGGTTTAAAACTGATCTATAAATACTTTGATCAGGATGCTTCTTTTATGGGTGGCTTCAGTGATTTCAGAGTATCGAGAACGGGTGCGTACGTTTATTTCCTTGCAACGATCGTTTCGCTCTTTGCTATGGGGTCGGCTCTTTCTGTTACAGCGTTGAACTTTTCCGGAGTGATGTCTGTAGTTCTTTCTTTTGCAGGTATTTCGCTTATCAGTTTTCTTCTTGAGCTTAAGAATGTTTCCGATCCGATAAGATATATTATAATTGCCGTACTTTTGTTTGTTGGACTGATGCCCTTCGGTCTTTCATATCTGCTTTCTCTTGTCGGTCTGTTGGACTCATATCTTGACATAAGAGAAAGATTGAAAAATTCCGGCATATAGGAACAGGAAACATCGTGAAAATATTTTTACGTTAAATTTCTCTTTTCGGTTGCCTGAGAAGTTTTTGATTCGGTAAGATCTGACGGTTAATAACAGTCGTTAAGAACCTTCCGAATGAGTCCTTTATCAAAAAAGAAAGGAAGCTTTCGTGTATCGAAAGCCGCGGAGTATTTATATGAACGGAAAATATATTATTACCTCGTTGTCTTCGAGAATAAGTTATGTGATCCTCGCCGTTTTTTCTGTGTTGTTCCGTATTTATTATCCCGGAACGCTAAGCTATGTTCTGATACTTGTTTCCGTCCTTTACATTATAGGATTTGAAATATATGCTCAGCTTACACAGCGAAACGTGAAAAAAACATTGCGGAATACGATATCTGTAATGAATCTTAATACTGTTAAAAGACTTGGAAAGTTTCCTCTTGCGGTAGTTATTTGTAATGATAAGGGAGACATTCTTTGGTACAGTGAAAAATTTGTTGATCTTGCGGGTGAGGAATACGTATCTACGCTGAACAACATCAAAACGCTCGACAGATCACTTCCCGGTGCGGATCGCTCCGGTATTGTTCTCGGAGAAAAGACGCTTTCTGTTTTTGTTGATAAAGATGAAACAGAAGACAGAAAGATGAACATTCTTTATTTCTTCGACAGAACAGACTATGCTGTTTTAAAACGTGAACAGCAGCTTTTAAAGCCTGTTGCAGCTTATCTTATGATAGATAACTATGACGAACTCTTCCGTAATATAAGAGAAGGTGAAAGCTCCGTTGCCGTTGCAACGATCGATGATGCCGTTATGCAATGGGCGGCAAAAACGGACGGTATTATTAAGAAAACAGAAAAAAACAGATATTTCTTTATTTTTGAAAACCGATTCCTTCAGCAATTTTGTTCGGACCGTTTCGATATTCTCGATATCGTCCGCGATCTTCCGATAATCAGCTCCATTCCTCCGACACTTTCCATCGGTATTGGTATAGACAGAGGAACGCTTTCTGAAAGCGAAGATGCCGCACGTAAAGCGCTTGATATGGCGCTCAGCCGAGGCGGTGACCAGGCTGTTATTTCAAAGCCCAGCGGATTTGAGTTTTTCGGCGGTTATGCAAGAGTCAGCGATACAAGAACGAAGATCCGTTCCCGTGTCCTTGCAGCTTCCTTTGCCGAAATTATAAAAGATGTCGATAAGGTTATCGTAATGGGACATAAGTATGCCGATATGGATAGCCTCGGTGCGTGTATCGGTGTTGCATGTATAGCAAACGCAAAGCATAAAGAAACGTATATCGTTCTTGATACAGATACAAATCTCGCAGAAACGCTTTATGACCGTATTACAATGTCCGAACGTCATAAAAAGCTTTTTATTTCAAAAGAGCAGGCTATGATGACGGTTGACCTTAAAACGCTTCTTGTTGTTGTCGATACACACCGCGGAAATTATACGGAGATGCCCGAACTTCTTAAATATGCGGGTAAGATCGCTGTAATAGATCACCACAGAAAAGCGGCAGACTTCATTCAGGATACTTCGTTCTTTTTCCATGAACCGTACGCCTCTTCAACCTGTGAAATGGTAACCGAGATCATGGAATACCTCGGAGACGTTAATCCTTCCCCCATCGAAGCGGAAGCACTTCTTGCGGGAATATATCTTGATACCAAGAATTTTGCCGTCAGAACAGGTACTTGTACTTTTGAAGCGGCTGCATTTCTTAAAACGATGGATGCAAATACCATCAATGTTAAACTTATGTTTCAGACCGATATGGAAACATACCGAGACAGAGCAGAGATCGTTAAAAATACTCAAATATACAGATCTATTTTTGCAATATCCGTTTTCGACTCTCCGTCTAACGGAAATATAAAGATCGCAACATCGCAGGCAGCCGATGAAATGCTTAATATTGAAGGTGTTCAGGCGGCATTTACGATCTTTGAAACAAAAGATTTCTCAAATATTTCTTCCCGTTCGTTCGGTAATATAAATGTTCAGTTGATCATGGAAAAACTCGGTGGCGGCGGTCATCAGAGCATGGCAGGAACACAAATCAAGGAAGTAAGCGCAAAAGAAGCCTATATCAAGCTTACAAATGCGATAGATGCTTATCTTGAAGAACAGGGCAGAATAGATATAAAATAAATAAAAGTTCCCAAGGAGGACTACTAATATGGAAGTAATTTTACTTGAAGATGTAAAATCTCTCGGCAAAAAAAATCAGGTCGTTAAGGTAAACGACGGTTATGCTCGTAATTTCCTTTTCCCGAAAAAACTTGCTGTTGAAGCTACCGCAGTTAATAAAAACTCTGTGGAAATTCATAATAAGGCTGAAGAAGCAAAAAGAAAAGCAGAAAAAGCAAAAGCATTGGAAGATAAAAAAGCTCTTGAAGACAGATCCCTCACTATCAAAGCAAAGGGCAGTCAGTCAAAACTTTTCGGCGCTATAACTTCCAAAGAGATCGCTGAGGCTCTTGAAAAAGAAAGCGGACTTTCCATTGACAAAAAGAAGATCAGCGTAGCTAATATTAAAACATACGGCGCTTACACCGCTGAAGTTAAACTTTATCCCGAAATTGCAGCGAAAGTGACCGTTAACATCGTTCCGGAAGAATAAAATGGAATTTAACGAAAACGAACGTAAGCAGCCTTACAGTATTGAGGCTGAACAGGCTGTCCTCGGCGCAATACTTCTCGATCCCGAAAAAATATCTGTGGCTGCAGAAAGTTTAAAGCCGGACAGCTTCTATTTCCAAAAGCACAGCGAAATATTCGAAACGATGACTGAGATGTTTAACATGACAGTCCCCATCGAAGGTATTTTGCTTTTGGAAAAACTAAGAGAAAAAGGTTATTTTGAAGACGATACGGATAAACAGTATCTTCTGTCTCTCGCCGAATCGTCCTCAATGATAAACGATATTAATTACTATATCAACATAGTTGCAGACAAAGCATCCCTGCGCAGAATAATCGGTGTCTGCAATGATGTAAGTACGCTTTGTTACAGCGGTGAAGAGGTTCCGAAGGTTCTCGATATTGCCGAAAGAAGTTTTTACGATATTACGAACGGCAGACAGAATACAAATCTTTATAAACTCGAATCGGTTGTAAAAAGTGAGCTTGAACGTTGGTCCGAACAACGCGGCGATACATCGGGTAAATACGATGCGATAAAACTTGAAATATCTGCTGTCGATAATTTTATCGGCGGTTTTAACAACAGTGACCTTGTTATTCTCGCCGGCCGTCCCGGTATGGGTAAAACATCTTTTGCGCTGAATGTTGCGTATAATATCGCCAATTCGTCAAACTATAATCCCAAGAAATCTGTGGTCTTCTTTTCTTTGGAAATGTCAAAGGAACAGCTTGCCCACCGTGTAATTTCGATGGAACGCCGCATGGATAACTATGCTTTGCGTACAGGTGCATTAACAGACGAACAGTGGTCGGATCTTTTCAAATTCTGGCACGATGATCTTCAGAATGTTCAAATGTATTTTGACGATACCCCGATGATCACCGTTATTGAAATGAAAGCAAAGCTTCGTCGTGTTCCGAATCTCGGCTTGATAGTTATTGACTATCTTCAGCTTATGAATTCATCGAAGCATATCGAAAGCCGTGTTCTTGAAATTTCGGAAATAACACGTTCTCTTAAGATACTTGCAAAAGAATTCAATGTTCCCGTAATTTTGCTTTCACAGCTTTCACGTAGTATTGAACAGCGAACCGATGGCAGCAAAACGCCCCGACTTTCCGACTTGCGTGACTCGGGTTCTATTGAGCAGGATGCCGACATGGTTATATTTCTCAGCCGTCCCGCTTATTACGATAAGGAGTCAGAACAGCAGAATATCTGTGAGGTCATAATTGAAAAAAACCGTCACGGACAGACCGGTAAAGTTCAGATCTATTGGGACGGCGCACACACATCGTTCCATTCAATTTCAACCAATGAATCAAATGCGCAATATTGATAAACTTATTTATGCAAATATAGAAAAAAACTCGCTTCTTCCCTCTGACTGTTCCGGGGTAGTCCTTGCTGTTTCCGGTGGTTCGGACTCAATGACTCTTCTTGATTTTTTTATCAGAGCAGAGCTTCCCGTTCCTTTTTGCGTTGCTCATATCAATCATGGGCTTAGGGTAGAATCTGACGAAGAAGAACGTTTTTTAATCGATTACTGTAATGCAAATGGAGTTGTCATAGACGTTTTCCATGCAGATATTCCCGGAACAAAGCCGAACGGCGTTTCTGTTGAAGAGTATGCAAGATCCGTAAGATATGACTTTTTTGATAAAATACGTAAAAAATACGTTTTTTCTCATATCGCAACGGCGCATAATAAGAATGATGCGACAGAATCGTTTTTTATGAACCTCGTTCGCGGCTCGGGAATACACGGTGCCGCAGGCCTTCCTGTATCAAGGCAAGATAATGTTATTCGTCCGCTTTTGCTTTGCGAAAAAAAAGAAATACTTTTAAATTGCGAAGAGAACGGTATTCCGTTTGTTACGGATCAGACAAATTTCGAAAACATCTGCACCAGGAATATCATGCGAAACGAGATACTGCCCAAACTTCGTGAGATAAATCCGAGGCTTGACGATGCGGTGTTCAGATTGTCCGACCTTGCAAATGATGATGAAAAATATTTCGTCAAAAAGGTCGAAGAAGCTCTTTTTTCGTTCGGTAAAAATCGGCAGAAAAACGAACTACCTCTTAACTTTTTGAAGAGTAACGAAAAAGCAGTCGTTTCAAGGCTTTTAAGACGTGTTTTTTCTGAACTTCCTGGTGCTTCGGGCTTGACATTCGCTCAAACAAATGATATAATTCATCTGGTAAATACAGGAAAAACATCTGACCGTACATTGCTTTCAAACGGCTATTATGCGGTTTTGGGTTATGAGATGCTCCGTTTTGTTAAATCGGGGGATTTTTCTCGGATCGAAGAACCTCTTGCTATCGTGGAGGGAGAAAACATTTGCGGTAAGTTTTCTGTTACCCTAAAAAGAACGGTTGCCGAAAAGAGTAATGTGACATCCTGCTTCTGTGCGGATCTTCCTCTTTTTGTCCGTTCAAGGAAAGCTTCCGATAAGATCCGTCTTTTTAACAGACCTGAAAAATCCGTGCGTGAACTGTTTATCGATCATAAGATACCGTCTGAGAAAAGAGGCGATATGCTTCTCGTTTCGGATATCAACGATGTTCCCGTTTGGCTGCGGAATTTCGGGGCAAGCGGTGATTTTATCCCTGTTTTAGGCGAACCTGCATGGCAGATAAGCATACATGAAATAACATAAATCCGATCGGAGACTAAATATGGATATGAACAACATAAAAGTTTTTCTTTCCGAAGAAGAAATAAAAAATAAAGTCGCTCAACTCGGTAAACAAATATCCGATGATTATCGCGGCGAAGATAAAAATCTTATTCTTATAGCTATACTTAAAGGTTCAGTTGTATTTCTCAGTGACCTTATGCGTAATATAGATATTGACCTTTCAATCGATTTTATGGTCGTTTCGAGTTACGGTTCGGGTACGGAATCTTCCGGAAACATCAAGATAGTTAAAGATCTCGATATAAATATCCAGAACTATGACCTTCTTATTGTTGAAGATATTCTTGACAGCGGACGTACTCTTTCCAAACTTATCGATATTCTTAAAATGCGTAATCCCAAATCGCTTAAAGTATGTACTCTTCTTGATAAACCCGACCGCCGTGTTTCGCATGTTGATCTTGACTATTGCGGTTTCGTTATTCCGGATGAGTTTATTGTCGGTTACGGTCTTGATTTCGGCGAAAAATACAGAAATCTTCCGTATATCGGTATTGTAGAGCCGTAAAAAACCTTTTTATATAGTAGGAGTGATAACAGTTTGAAAAATTTCAAAAGTCTCGGCTTTTATGCCGCTCTTATCCTGGTTTTACTTCTCATCGTTACACTGCTGTTCAGCGGTACCGGCGAGAAAAGGATAAAATATTCTCAGGTCCTTGATCATTTTGAAAACAAGGAAGTTTATTATTTCGAAATTAACGATAATATCCTTGATGTTCAGCTTCTTTCGGGTGAAAAGTATTCGTTTACCCTGTACGATCCGTACCTCTTCCTTTCGGATGTTTCCGATGATCTTGATGAGGCTAAGGAAAACGGAACGCTTGCCGGTTATGACCTTACTCCGCCCGAACCGACACCTTTCTGGCTTTCTTTCCTGCCTTACCTTCTTTTCGGCGTAGTTATTCTTCTTTTCTGGTTCTTTATGATGAATCAGATGAACGGCGGCGGAAAAGCAATGTCGTTCGGCAAAGCTCGTCTTAAAACAAACGACAATCAGAAGAAGAAAGTTACCTTCAACGATGTCGCAGGTGCCGATGAAGAAAAAGAAGAACTTACCGAAGTTGTGGAATTCCTTAAAAATCCTAAAAAATATACAGATATGGGTGCTCATATCCCCAGAGGTATTCTCCTTGTCGGCCCTCCGGGTACAGGTAAAACATACCTTGCAAAAGCCGCATCCGGTGAAGCGGGCGTTCCGTTCTTCTCCATTTCGGGTTCTGACTTTGTAGAACTTTATGTCGGTGTCGGTGCATCCCGTGTACGTGATACATTCGAGCAGGCAAAGAAAAATGCACCTTGTATCGTATTTATCGACGAGATCGATGCTGTAGGTCGTCAAAGAGGCGCAGGCCTCGGCGGCGGACATGACGAGCGTGAACAGACTCTTAACCAGCTCCTTGTTGAAATGGACGGTTTTGAGGAAAATGAAGGCGTTATCGTTATGGCTGCAACAAACCGCCCTGATATCCTTGATAATGCTCTTCTTCGTCCCGGTCGATTTGACAGACAGATCGTTATCAATTTGCCCGATGTTAAAGCACGTGAAGCAGTTCTTAAGATCCATGCTAAAAATAAACCTATCGGCGAAGATGTTGACCTTGCTGTTATTGCAAAAACAACTGCAGGCTTCTCACCCGCAGATCTTCAGAATATTCTTAATGAAGGCGCTCTTCTTGCCGCAAGAAGAAAACGTGATAAGATCCTGATGGTTGACATCGAAGACGCTATTCTTAAGGTCGTCGTCGGTGTTGAAAAGAAATCGAGAATCGTTACCGAAAAGGAAAAACGTCTCACCTCTTATCATGAAGGCGGTCATGCCATCATCAATAAGGTTCTTGTCTCTCAAGGCCCCGTTCATCAGATCTCCATTATCCCCAGAGGTATGGCAGGCGGCTTTACGCTCTCTTTGCCTCAGGAAGATAAAAACTATATGTCCAAAAACGAGATGTTTGAGGAGATCGTTTCTCTTCTCGGCGGTCGTGTTGCAGAAGCTCTTTGCCTTGATGATATCTCCACAGGCGCTTCCAACGATATTCAACGTGCAACCGCTATCGCAAAGAAAATGGTTACCAAATACGGTATGTCCGATCGTCTCGGTCCTATTGATTTCGGCGGTCATGATGAGGTGTTCCTCGGCAGAGACTTTACCTCTCAACGCAGCTATTCAGAAGAAACCGCAGCGGAAATCGACAGAGAAGTTAAGTCTATTGTTGACAAAGCGTATGAGAACGCAAAACAGATCCTTGAAGATAACAGAAATTATCTTGAGCAGGTTGCTTCTATCCTTATGGAAAAAGAAAAAATGACTGCCGAAGAATTCTACGGAATATTCGGTGAGCCTGCCGCTGTTGTTCCCGAAAACGCATAATATTAAAGCTCCGAAAGGTCATTCCTCTCGGAGCTTTTTTGTTGAATGAAAATATCACCAAAGCTTTTTCGTAACCATTTTAAGATGTAAACAGTCGGGGAACGCTTCTTTGAGTCTTTCGTCAACACTTCTGAATTTGATCGGAAGCTTCGTTTTGTCGGAAAGTGCTTTTACTTTCTGTTCAACATCTTTAACGGTCGTCTCGTTTGTTTCGGAACCAAGGTTGGAATTGTCGGCAAGCGCGGAAACTTTAAGCTTTGAAGCCTTTTCGATCTCGCCCATAAGCTCTGTCATATCTTCTTCGCTTTCGGTCATCGGACGGTAAAAATTAACGACATATATCATCTCATATCCTTGTTTCTGAATGTCTTCAGAATAACGCCCGAGAACTATCGCACCTGCGTCATCACCGCCGATGTCCCATATAACCTCACAGTCGGTATTGAATACACGTGCAACCGTTGCAGGCATGGACGGTATATCGAGGTTTGTGTTCGCACTCATCGGTGCTATCAGCTCAACTCCTGCTTCTTTTAAAATATCCTCATTATCGGCGGAACGAAAATAGGGGTTAACAATATCCGCATCGATCAAAAAAACCTTTTTTTGAGAATTTTTGGCAGCGAGAAGCGCAAGATTTACGGCTATGTTTGTTTTTCCGGCGCCGTAATGACCGGTAATGACAGTGTGTTTCATTTTTGTCTTCTTTTCTCTCTGAATAATGTATTTTTTTCGGACAAAATAGTGCTATAAACTTTTATTTTGTCGGAGTAATATCTTTGAAAGGAAAAATTTGTAACCGTACACCTCTGCTTTTGCGGCTTACGGTGTACTTTCTTCTGCTTGTTATAACAGCTTCGGGGCTTTCTGTTTATTATGCCTCGAATATCCCTGATAAATACTATACGTTTGATTCTTCAAAAGACAGTTTTACAGTTAACTCAACTTATCCTCTCACCACACAGGTTCGCAATGAAGACGGAAATTATTCCGTCGATTTCAAGCTCATGGGCATTATTCCCGTGCGGAGCGTTTCGGTCGAGGTCTTGTCCGAACGTTCGCTTATGGCTGGCGGTCAGGCGTTCGGTATAAAAATGTTGTATGACGGGCTTATGGTCGTCGGCTTTTCTCCCGTTGAAACGGTTGACGGAGAAAAAACACCTGCGTTCTCGGTCGGTCTGCGTGTCGGCGATATGATAGTCAGCGCCAACGGTCGAACAGATCTTACAAACGAGATCTTTTCCCGTATCGTCCGTGAAAGCGGCGGCGAGGCGGTCGAACTTAAGATCAAAAGAAAAAACGTTGAATTTACGGTCGAAGTCTGCCCTGAGCTTAACACAAACGGCGATCTGCAGCTTGGATGTTTTGTTCGAGACAGTACGGCAGGCATAGGCACCGTGACGTTTATAGACCCCGTAAAAGGGACATTCGGAGGTCTCGGCCACGGTATTTACGATTCCGATACGGGCGCTTTAATGCCGATCAGAAAAGGCGAGGCGGTCTCTGCGGAGATTTATTCCGTCGTCAGAGGTTCCGCAGGCGCTCCCGGCGAACTGAAAGGTGTTTTTAATGAAAACGACCGACTCGGAACTCTTGTAAAAAATAGGGATGAGGGTGTTTTCGGATCCGTTTCGTCGGACTGCTCTGTGTCCGGAAATATATATCCTATAGGTCTTTCGTATGAAGTAGAAGAGGGACCTGCGACTATTCTTTGTACGGTCGATGAAAGCGGTGTTCGTGAATTTGATATCAATATCGAAAAAGTCCTGAAAACCGGCTCCGGCACCGTCAAAAATATGGTTATTTCCATAACGGACGGTGAACTTGTCTCCATAACCGGCGGCATCGTTCAGGGCATGAGCGGCTCTCCGATAATCCAGAACGGCAAACTTATCGGCGCCGTAACTCACGTCATGATTAACGAACCAACCCGCGGCTACGGTATTTTTATCGAAAATATGCTGGCCGCTGCTGAGTGACTGTAAAGCCAAGGTGAAAGCCTTGGCTTTTGTTCTTACCATAGTTTTTCAAATGCGTAATCATTTATAACCGATGTGTCACGGACTACCTCATAGCAAATGGTTTCTTGTGTCATTATTTCTATTATTTTGAATGCTGTTAGGGCATAGAATGCTCTGGATTTCCGAAATAAATATTCTGTAATGTTGTCATCATTTACAAACGGTTCCAACAATTTAAGATCAAGTATTTTTTTCATTGTATCCAATGCTTCATCTATGTCCAGATTACATGCTGTAGAAATATCGTATAACGAAAAACTCTTGCAGCTCGTATCTTTCTCGCAGAACGATGCTTGATACATATAGGCAAGTACCGTTCTTACTTTTCGATCAGATAAATTTTTCATGGCAAGGGCAAACTCATCATTGTTGAAAATTCTTTCGCTTTGAGGTGCCTTATAATCCGTGTTTATAAACGATAGACCGTTTGAAATATGCGCGGCACCTGAAATATCAGATACGCAAATAAGAGACCACGGATCTTCAAGTTCATTTGTGTGAAAATCTTCACCTGATTGTTCACGGAAATATTCTATCAATTTTTTGTTGGCTTCCATCGGGAAATGATCTGCCGTTACTTTGGGGCTTTTATTGGTGCAACATTTCTCGATTCCATAAAGTTCTTCCAATGTGATTCCAAGTGCGTTTGCTATCTTTGGTATCATCATTACGTCCGGCATTGATACAGCGGATTCCCATTTGGATACAGACTGGTTTGTAACACCGAGGAGATTACCGAGCTGTTCTTGTGTATATCCTTTTTGTTTTCTGTATTTTGTGATATTCTTAGATATTGACATGGTTTGTACCTCCTAAATCTTCTGTATCTCTATTTTATCATAATGACAAATAATTTTGAAGAGATCATTTGTCGATAAACAGATCAAATAAATCGCCAAATAGTTGGAATCAACCGAGCATTACGTATTTGTGAAAGCTTTGGCTTTTGTGATTATAAGGTATTATCGGTTTGCTTGAGCTGTTTAATCAGATTTTTGAATTCACTATTATCACGAATAAAATCGTAATCTGTATCATCATTCAATCTCATCAGCATCTCGTGGCTCTTGTTCCATTTATTATTCCAGTTAATACCTACAGGAACTCTACCGGAAGGAATCAGAGAAGTATATGTATCTCTCGTTTCATCATATGTGTCAAACATTATAACATACTTGACACATTCACCCAAATGATAGAGTACATTTTCCGTATCCTTTCGTGAAGCATAAATGTTGGCAATTTGCTTTTCTGCTTCAGCAAGACTTTCTGCATCAAAGAAATAGTCACCTGCTTCATACAGTGTCTTGTGAAACGAAATCGCTTTTTCGTATAGTTTGATTTTTTTATTTTCATCGAACAAGGGACTGCCGTCATCTTTGTTCAGTGATGCAAGCCAGATGGTCTGATCGGCAGCTGCACTGACTGATTTACAAATGATGTCTTTCGTGTGTTCAATTAATTTGCTGCCGCTGTATAACGATGTCAGCATTTCGTCTTTTGATATATCGGGGATATTGGAAATGAGACGGAGAGCATCGTTATATCTTCCTACAACGGGAAGAATCGTACAAGCGAGTTCAATCGCTTGGCCTTGAATTTTCATGTCATTGCATCCGGCAATTATCTTATCAATGTAATCAGCTGCTTCCCTACAGAGTGAATGGTGCTCTTCCGGAGAACATTTTTGCTGGAATGCACGCTGATAGAGAAAAATCGTCAGATCAGACATCATTTTGAAACTGTTGGGATAACTTACAAGAGCGTTGCGGATGATTTGTGCTGCTCCTTCTTTGTCGCCAGAATTACAAAGATTCCACGCTTCATTACAAATGTGATCAATGGCTGCTTGTTTATTCGTCACGTCAACACCAAGCAGATAATCAGTGGTGACTTCAAAAAAATTTGCAAGAATCGGCAACTGCGAAATATCCGGAGCTGTTCTGTCGCATTCCCATTGGGAAACTGCGTTTGCGGTGATGCCGAGATATTCAGCAAGCTGTTCCTGTGTCATATCGCGTTCACGGCGGAGCTTTTTGATCGTTGATCCGATAGACATAATATCTACCTCCATAATGTATATTCAAAAGCGCTTTTGTGATTATATTATATCAATTTTTTCGTAAGATTTCCACTTAGCAGATTGACACCGAAACTGAAGTATTGCTATAGTTTTTTAAGCAGCTGTGTTCTTTGGTAATCAAATCAGTGCATCGATCGAAAACCGTATTGAAAACTTCACAATTATGCGCTATAATATCTCCATAACGATCAAGGAGATTGCCATGGAAAACTACGACACCGTTCTTGCGATAAAAAGAATAAAAATTATGGAGCTTTATTTTGACACCGTTCAGCGCGCGTTTCAAATCGACCGAAACCTGTTGAATGACGGGCCGATCGGAGAGATGTTCAACGCATTGTTAAATTACTACGACGGCGGACAATGGCTTGAGGATTACCAAGCGGACGAGCAGGGGATGTTCCCAAATGAACTCAAACGCGGAATTTTATCTCAGGATGGGTTTTACAATTTTTTAAGCGAACTTAATGATTGAGCGGGCAGATTATTCTGCCTGTTCTTTTTTATTCGGCAGGAGTGGATTCAATTTCGTTGCCGTCGGCATCAAATGATTTTATTGAAATTACATTCATATCTTCATCGTATTCCGTGACGAAGGTCGAACCGTCATCAAAATATGCGATCTCTTTCTTTAAGTAGGTCGTCCAGCCTTCTGAATGTGTTTCATGGAACTCTTCTTTTATTGTTTTACCGTCTTTTATGACCTTAACGGATTTTAAATCGCCGCTTTCGAAAAATTCGTATTCGTAAACGGTTTCGGTAACAACAGAGCCGTCTGCCGCATAATCTGTCGTGCTTTTTGTAAGTCCGTATTTGCCGTTTACCGTCACATTTTCGAACCGTCTTTATTGT
>SVMP01000017.1 GCA_015067385.1 Oscillospiraceae bacterium
GTATGATCTAAGTTTAATACTAATACAGATATACAAAATTATTGCAGTAACGATATAGAAAGCAATGTTTAACAGAATACCTGTTCTCAAAGTCGGTGCTTCGAGATAATCGTAGCCTTGATATATGTATGAATTTACGGCATAAATTTTGAAGAGGAAAAAGCCTGTAAATTGACCGAGGAAGAATACAACGAACGATTCAAATAAATATCGTGCAGCTATTCCGTTTCGTGTTTCACCGACAACCATTCTGATTGCATAGTTTTTCATGTTGCCGTCGATCTTGTAAAGCATTGTGAAAACAAAACTGAAAAGCGAGAACAAAAGCGTTGTTATACAAACAACAATGCTTATTGCAAGCTGATCCTGATAGTTACTTGCAAGCTCTTTTTCGATTCGGAGTTTAGCAGGTCTAATTAACTCACTTAGTTCTTTTAGTTCCGGAGAGGCAAGAAGTTCTTCAATTTGTTCCATAGCTGATTCATATTGGTCAGGTTCTATTATGTAAAAAGAAAAAAGTAGTCTTGTTGAAAATAAAAATACATAACTACTATAATCGCCGAAAAGATCAGATAGCGGTCTTTCAATATAGGGTAATAGAACTATGTTGTCATAAGATGATATGAAACTGGCTCTATCTACAGGTGTATAATATTGATTAGGTGCTATAAAACCTATTACTCTTAATGTTTTTACTGCTGAAGGGCCAACTTCCGCAGTGAATTCCTCTCCAATTGAGTAATATTTTTTAAAACTATTCCCCATCAAAACAGGGACATATTCTTTATCGTATAAATAATCTTCCGGCTCAAAGTATGTTCCTTCGCTAAGTTTTACTTTAAAGTAGTTAAGATATTCAGAACCAACAAAGCGTGGACGTAACATTTCGTAATTTATACTATCTTGAGCAAACATACCATGTTCACTCATTTTTTTATCTATTTCTTCCCATTCTTTAGGTTCAATAAGAGTCAATTCCCAATTATCCTGATTTTCTATTATTGTCAATCCCTCTATCTTAGAAACTTCATTATAGAACTTTTCTGTTTGTTCAAAAATTTTTAAATTTTCTTGAAGCTCTTCATCTGTTGAAGCAAGGAAATAAGGGGTTGAAATAGTCAAGGCACTCCTTTTCTTTTGAGGCGCATTTGTCCTGGGGAGAAATTTTATATATTCTTTATCACCCCAAGCAATTTGAGCAACGTTGCTTTCTTCTTCTATCCAATAATAATTTGCGAGAACAGTATAAAAGACAATAGAGGTTATAACGATCTGAACAAAAAGGAAAAGAAACAGGAATGGGGACTTTCTGATGCTTGCCCAAAGGTCTGTGAATAAGTGTTTCATGTTGCACCTCCGTATTTTTTTGCTGATTTTATATAATTACATTTATATTGTATCACAAAAAAAACAAATTTGCAATATGTTTTACGAAATATATTATAAAAGATTTTACTGTCCCCCATTTATATAAAATCAATAAAAATATTCCCTCTCAAATGGGAGGGAATACAGGAAGCTTTATTCTTATATAAACATATTGTAAATATCGCGTTTATGCATGTTGTATTTTGTTGCGAGGATCTTTGCCGCTTCTGATTTTGTGCTGCCGTCAGCTATAAGCTTATTGAATTCTTCTTCAAGATCGTCTTTTGTTGCTTCTTTGGGTTCTTCCGGAACAGCTCCTTCAACAATTATTACAAATTCGCCGAGTATATTTTTTTCTTTATACATTTCAACAGCTTCGGATAAAGTTGTCGGGATTGCTTCTTCGTATATCTTTGAGATTTCTCGAACGAGTGTTATTTTTCTGTCTCCGAGATATTCGAGCATATCTTCAAGAGTTCCCAAAAGCTTATGAGGCGCTTCATAAAAAACAAGAGTATGCGTATCGTTTTTTAACGATAAAAGATGTTCACGTCGGCTGTTTTTTGCTGTTGAAAGAAAACCTTCAAATGCAAATCTTTTGGTTGAAAGACCGCTCATTGCAAGAGCACATACCATAGCGCACGGACCGGGAACCGCACTTACCGCAAAGCCTTCTTCCATGCATTGTTTAACGATCATTTCGCCCGGGTCTGAGATTGCAGGCATACCGGCATCCGAAACAAGCGCACATATCTCGCCCTGCCTTAATCTTTCGAGTATGACTTCGCCTCTTTGACGAATGTTATGTTCATAATAACTGATAAGCGGTTTTTTTATTCCGAAATGAGCGAGTAGCTTGCCCGAAACACGAGTGTCTTCGGCTGCAATAAAATCAGCTTTTTCAAGTGTTTCAAGCGCACGCGGAGATATATCGTTCAAATTACCTATGGGCGTTGCAACGAGATAAAGAGATATTTTTTTCTTCTGTTCCATGTTCAGTCTTTTCCGTAAATTTTATTCAGAGTTTCAGTGTATTTCCCATCGGGTCCGTAAATTTCAAGAGTCGGTTCGCAAAACAGACCGGCTTTTCCTTGTTTTATGCCTTCAATCAAAAACAGTTCGGGTTTTTTTCCGCATCGTGGGCTGACGAGCATCAGTCTTTTGGGCTCGATCTTTTTTTCTCGCATAGCACAAATTGCATCCGTTAATCGATCGGGCTTATTTATCATGCAAAATCTTCCGCCGTTTTTTAACAGCACGCTTGCCGCTTTAACAACGTCTGAAAGAGTGCATGTCAGCTCTGTTCTTGCGGAACCTTTGATCCCTTCGCTTACAAGTCCCGAATTTTCTGTCATATACGGCGGATTTGCTGTAACAAGATCGAAATATCCCGCAGGGAATGTTTCGTCAACGGCGGTATTTCGGATATCTCGAAGATAAAAAGAAACTTTGTCTGTTATTTTATTATAATCCGCAGTCATTTTCGACAACTCAAAAGGTCCTTGAGCGATCTCATATCCTCGTGCTTCCTTGCAACAGTTGTGCGTTGAGAGTATTACCGAGATAACTCCGTTCCCGGCACAAAGATCTGCGGTTTTAGTGAATTTTTTATTTCCTGCAAACCATGCAAGAAGAACTGCGTCTGTTCCGAAACAAAAACCGCAGTCGTCCTGATATATCTTATAACCGTTTACGCAGAGATCATCAAGCCGTACAGCCATAATAACAGAAGATTCCTTTCCCGATTAAATATAAAAGCGGCTTAGAAGCCGCCTTTATATCATCTTTTATTGATTAGTCGTTTTTCTCTGTCGGAGCGTCAACAGGGCAAACAGACTTGCAAGCGCCGCAGTCAATGCAGAGTTCGGGATCGATAACGAACTTGCCGTCGCCTTCGGAGATTGCGTCAACAGGGCATTCACCCTGGCATGCACCGCAAGCGATGCATTCATCTGTAATCATATGTGCCATTAAAAAAATACCTCCTTAAAATTTTATACGAGTATATTCTAACACACTTTTATTGTTTTTGCAATAGGTTTTACGAAATTTTATAAATTGTTTCCGTGTTTATTACTCTTTGTCCGCAATTGCGTTCAACTCGGAGTTGTTTTCTTCGGAAACATTCTTTTTTATCGTCTTAACATCTTTCGATGCATAGGAACGAATATCGGTTCCGTGTTTTGTTTCAAGGCTTACTCTTACTGTTTCGGTCGGAACGTTTACTTCAATTACCAAGCCGTTACCGTCGGGGGTTTTAACAGTATATCCGACTCTCGGCATTGTTTCGTAAGCTTTTTCGTAAACTTCTTCTTCAAAATTGAGACAACAAATAAGTTTACCGCATGTTCCCGATATCTTTTGAGGGTTTGTTGAGAGAGACTGGTCTTTAGCCATTTTTACGGAAACAGGTGTAAACTCGCTGAGAAAACTTGCACAGCAAACCTTTCTGCCGCATATGCCGAGCCCACCGATCATTCTTGTTTCGTCTCTGACACCGATCTGGCGGAGTTCGATCCTTGTTTTAAAAACAGAAGCCAGGTCTTTAACAAGCTCGCGGAAGTCAACTCTGCCGTCAGCGACAAAGAAAAATATGATCTTATTGTTGTCAAATGTATATTCAACGTCAACAAGCTCCATTTCCAGCCCGTGTTTCTTTATTTTTTCTTCACAAGTTGCAAATGCGCTTTTTTCTTTTTCACGGTTTTGCTTGTCCGTTTCAATATCTTCCGGTGTAGCAACTCTGATAACAGGGGAGAGAGGGGTGAATTTTTCTTTTTGTTCTGTCATCTGGTTTTCAACCACTACAGTGCCGATCTCTTGACCTCTGACAGTTTCAACAATTACTCTGTCATCTTTTTTCAGAAGCATTCCGCACGGATCAAAATAATAAATTTTGCCAACGCTTTTAAAACGTATGCCTACGATCTCAACAAGTTCCATATATTTTTTTAGCCTTCGTTATGAAAGGCTACCTTTCATGATTCGTTTTATTTTTAACTGTATCTCCAACAAGCGGAATAACATTCCGAAACTATCAGGGTTGAAAAGAGAGATGTGTTTACGTTAAACCTGATATTTTCGTTTATCTTATCTAATCTTGTACATATAGATATAAGCCTTTTGGGGCCGAGAGCTCTTACATCTGCATTTAATCCTACCGTGGATCCGCTTTTCAAGGAGCGAAGATGAACCGTAAAATAACCGTAGAGTTCTGCGGAGAATTCCACAAGATCTTCTCTTTTTTTAAATGATACAGTCCTCAGCAGCTCAGCAGGTCTCTTTTTTGCAAGAGCTGTCGCAAACTCATCGCATCTGCGGTAGAGCTCTGTTTTTTCATCAGATAAGAAATCTTTTGCAACGCCGAGATATCCGCCTGAAAATGCGATTGCCGCCGCCTTTTTTTCTTCTGAAATTCTTGAAAATTCGGGCCTTTGCAGATATTGTATAAGCTCTTTTTCTTCAAGAGGTTCCATCGCAAGAGCTTCGCATCTTGAACGTACTGTCTGTAAAATTGATTTTATATTTTCTGTAATGAAAATGAAAATTGCATGTTTCGGAGGTTCTTCAATAATTTTCAGAAGTGCGTTTTGACACACGACAGAAAGTTTGTCGGCATCATCGAAAATAAAAACACGGTGTTCTGCATCGTTCGGAAGATAAGAAGCATCTTTGAGCGATTCTCTTAATTCCTTGACCTTTATATCTGTCGGGCAATATGTTATATCAACATGATTCCCTGACAGGTATTTTTTACATTGATTACATTTACCGCAAGGCTTTTCTTTGCTTTCGCAAACAAAAGATGCCGTAAGTATTTTTGCAAGCGTATGTTTTCCCGAACCTTTCGGACCGTGTATTATATACGCATGAAAAGGGCGCTCCAACGTCTTTTTTATGCCGTTATTGCCTATTAATCCGTCAAAATTCATATGACCTTTACTTTTTCTGTGTTTCGTTTTATCAGATAATGAACGGTTTGTTCCGTTATTTTTTCACCGGGGAAAAGGATCGCAACACCGGGAGGGTAGGGGATGACCGATCTTGCCGCAGTCCTTCCGACAGCTTCTTCGACATCTATTTCAACAGCTTTACCGAAATAAGCATCTTTGGGAGAACAGACGAAATTCGTCGTAGGGAAAGAAAGACCGTCTGTTTCTATCGGTGGCTCGGGTGAAAGCTCAATGAGAGTTCTTTCAAGGATCTCAAGCTCCTCAGAGCTGTTAAACGGAGAGAACATGAAAACTATACATTGTCCCGAACACATTTCAGGCACAATATTTCTTTTTTGAAGTTCTTCGTCTATTTTTTCGGAGTTTGCGGTTGCGATGCAAAGACGCAACGGATCGTGTATTTCTGATGAAACCACGGTTATTCCGTTCGCTTCGAGATTCCGCTTCATTATTTCTGTTCTTTTTCTTGTTTCCTTGAATTGTTCTCTGTTCTCATCACACCAAGCTCTTGCATGATCAAGAGAAGAAAGAATCAAAAAGGAAGGGCTTGTTGAACCGAAAGCCAACATTCTCGCACAGACATCTTCACGTTTAACATCTATATTAAAATGAAGAAATGCTCCGCCCGTTAAAACGGGGAGAGTTTTATGTGCGGAATCAATGATTATATCTGCGCAGTGGTTCCCTCTTGTTGCCGCATCATTTTGTTCTCCGACAAACTTGAGGTGTGCTCCGTGAGAATTGTCAACGATAAGTATCGTTCCGTGTTTTTCGCATATCTTTTTTATTTCTTCGCAGTTTGCGCAAAGTCCGTAATAATTGGGCGAAGTGAGGAAAACAGCTGAAATATCATTGTTTTCATTCAAAGCATTTTCAACATCGTTCGGTTCGATCGGAAGAACGACTCCCGTTGCTTTGTCTGTTTTATTATAGATAAAAACAGGTTCAATATCAAGAAGCATCGTTGCGTTAAAAGCGGAAACATGGATGTTTCTTTCAAAAAGAACTTTTTTATTTCGGACAAAAGAAAGTGCTGTTTGATTTCCGAGGGTTGCACCTCCTGCACAGAAGACTGTTTGTTTAACTTCAAACAGCTCAGCCGCAAGCTTTTCAGCTTCGATAAGGGCTTCCTGCGGAAAATAGAGATTATCTGTTCTGTCAACTTCCGTTACATCATATTTCATTGTCGGGTCAAAACCGAGGCTTGCTTTGCCTTTGTGTCCCGGCATGTGAAAACGGATAACAGATCCATCTTCAGCGTACTGTTTTATTTTATTGTAAAAAGGTGCGTTCATAGTTAAATGTCAAATATCATGTTTTCAACATATTCGTCTTGGAAAACAGGATCGGTGGAAAGATCGAGAATTTCAACCTTTGACTGAATTTTTTCGGCTTTTTTTCTGTATTTTTCCGAAAGAAGAACCATTGTTGTTCCCGCAAGAGCCGCATTTCCGACTGCTTTCGCGTTATCGCAATATTCTTTCGGTAAAAGACCGATTCCTTTTGCGCTTTCAAGATTGATAGCTGTTCCGAATCCGCCTGCAATGAAAACCTCAGGCGTTTCTTTTGATCCTATCATACCGTCAAGAACGATCGTGCCGGCGCAGATAGCTGATTTTGCAAGTTGAATCTCTCGAACATCTTTCTGGGTGAGAAAAATATCATCGGTAAGCTGAATTGCGCATTCGTCTTCAAATTCGGGGCAATCGTCGTCAATATGTCCTGTTTCATCTATAAGTTCATTTTCGAGACAAACGTTAACAAGATCTATAAGCCCCGATCCGCAAATACCCGTAGGTGTTTTGTTTGCTATGGTTTTAAATTTAAAGCCGTTGGGAGAACTCGGATCTGCTTCTACACCGTTTATCGCACCTTCGATGCTTCCGGTTCCGAAACGTATGCATGCGCCTTCAAAAGCAGGACCTGCCGCTGTTGAACAACCGTATATCTTATCGCCGACTTCAAGCGAAAGTTCACCGTTTGTACCTATATCAGCGATATATTTAACTTTGCCGTCTCCGCTGTCGTATCCGGACGGAAGCATGCAAGCAACGGCATCTCCTCCGAAAAAGCCTCCGCAGCAGGGCATGAAATATATTTCCGCATTTTCAGGACTGTAGCCGAGTTCTTTGGCTGAGAATGCGCAGCCGAAGTAGGAGAGGGGCTCAAAAGGAACGGCACCGAGCGATCTTATTGAAAGTCTTGCCGCTGTAAGCTGCATTGTAGTATTTCCGCCTATAGCTATTTTTATTATGTCTTTTTTATCTATTCCGGATTTTTCGATCATTCCGTTTATCTGGTTTATGATCGCATTTTGAAGTGTTTCGTCCCCGTCTTCGTTGTCGATAGCAAAGCCTATTCTCGACATAACATCGGCGCCGAATGTTTTCTGGGCATTGATTGCAGATGTCGTAAACAGTTTTTTACCGTTTATAAGATCATAGAAAACAGAAACTACGGTTGTTGTTCCGATGTCGATCGCAATACCGACAGCCTTACCGTTTTTTTCGGCAAATTTGATTACTTCCTCCGACGGTTCTATTTCGTATTCAGTAACGTCGGCATTGGTCTGTATCTCGTAAAATGAATTGCCTGTTGATAATTCAAATTCACCCTCTGCCTTACAGAAACATGCAAGACGTATGCCGTTTTCTATCTCTGATTCGGTAAGAAGCTCTTTTTCTTTCTCTGTCATTTCAGACAGAGAACCTCTTGCCGTTACTTTACACTTGCCGCAGACTCCTCGTCCTCCGCAAGGTGCATCAAGGGTAAATCCCGAATCTGCAAGTATTTCAAGAAGTGTTTGACCAACGTTGAATTCAACATTTTTACTGTTAATTATGCATTTCATAAAAAAATACCTACCAGTGTCATAATTGGATTTGCCGCAAAAAAGCCTGCAACGAACAGCACTGCACTTATTATTATGTACAGCGCTATCCGTTTTTTTGATAAAGGTTTTTTATGAGGCGTGTATTTATAATTTTTTTGTCGTTTGAATATCATTTATCTGTCTTCGTCCATAAGTTTATCAACTCTTGAACGTCTTTTTTTAGGTTCTGCGGAATCTGCTATGATATCGTTGGATATTGTATCTCCGAGAGACATCTGAACTTTACCCGACCAGATGATCTTTCTCGGACATTTTTCAACACATGCACCGCAGCTTACGCATTTTTCATAGTCTATCTGTGCTACGCCCTCGTTTACGGTTATTGCACCCGAGGGACATACTTTTGCGCAAAGGCCGCATCCGAGGCAGCCCACTTTACAATGGTTTTTAACGATAGGACCTTTGTCGTGTGAACGGCATCCGACCCATACATCTGTGTCAAACGGAACAAGCTGAATAAGTTTTTGAGGACATGCCGATACACACATACCGCATGCATGACATTTTTCGTATTCAACTACTGCCACTCCGTTTTCAACCTTGATCGCTCCGAAGGGACAAGCTTTGACACAAGTTCCGAGTCCGATACATCCGTATTGACATTCTTTCGGTCCGTTACCGAGTCTTGCTACCGAAAGACAGTCTTTGAGTCCTATATAATTGTATTTTCTGTTTGCAAGACTGTTTGTTCCGCTGCAAAGGACCTGCGCTCTCATTCGCTCGGTGGATTGCGCTTCAAGTCCCATTATCTTTGCGATACCTTCAGCAGATTTATCTCCGCCGACCGGACATTTGTTTATAGGCGCATTGCCCGAAACGATCGCATCTGCATACGCTCCGCATCCTGCAAAGCCGCATCCGCCGCAATTTGCACCCGGCAGCTGTTCGACAATAAGGTCTATGCGTTCATCTTTTTTTACAAACAGAAATTTACTTGCTATTGCTATAAGAAAACCGAGAAAAAGGCCGAAAATAGCCATTATCAAAACGGTTAAAAGAATTTGGACAATATCCATTTAAAAGTCTCCAATGTTAATTATGCTTTCATTTTAATGCTTTATTTAACATCAAAACGGAAGTTTAAGGCCTTGGAATCCCATGAATGATATGCTGAGCAACGCTGCCGCTATAAGAACGATGGGGAATCCTCTGAACGGTTTCGGGATATCCGAATATGCTATCCTTTCACGGATAGCCGAGAGAAGAAGGATAGCGATCAGAAAACCTACCCCTGCGGAAAAACCGTAAACGACCGATGTTATAAAATCATAGGCGTTGTTGATATTCAGAAGGGTGACGCCGAGAACCGCACAGTTCGTTGTGATCAGCGGAAGATATATACCCAACGCGGAATAGAGCGAGGGAATACTTTTTTGTAAAAACATTTCGATTATTTGAACAAGGGTTGCAATTATTGCAATAAAAGCAATCGTTTGCAGATATTCAAGATCGAACGGCTTGAGGATAAACTCATTGAAAAGCCAGGTCATAGCAGATGCAATAGTCATTGTGAAAACAACAGCCATGCCCATGCCGAGAGCTGTCTCACTCTTTTTTGAAACACCTAAAAACGGACAGCATCCGTAAAATTTAACAAGGACAAAATTTTCAATGAGGATTGCGTTTATCGATATTACAAGGAGATTAAGCATTTATTTACTCCTCTCTTCGATTTTCGACATTATAAACTGAACAATGGCGATAAGGAAACCGAGTACCAAAAAACCGCCTGCGGGAAGTATCATCAAAAGCGCGGGGGAGAAATTCTCACCCATGATGTTAAACCCGAGAAGTGATCCGTTTCCGAGAAGCTCTCGGATCGCCGATATAATTGTGAGAGCAAGCGTAAATCCGATGCCGCATGCAAAACCGTCAACAGCCGAGGGGATCGGCGCATTTTTTGATGCGAAAGCTTCTGCTCTTGCAAGGATTATACAGTTTACAACTATCAGCGGTATAAACAGACCGAGCGACTTTGAAAGCTCCGGAAGCCATGCCTTAATTACCATTTCAACAGTTGAAACAAATCCTGCTATTATAACTATATAAGATGCTATTCTGATTTTGCTCGGAATAAATTTTCTGAGCACTGAAATAAAAAAGTTGGAACATATAAGAACAAATGTAGCCGAAAGCCCCATGCCTATTCCGTTTGAAACGGATGTTGTTACGGCAAGTGTGGGACACATGCCGAGAAGCTGGATGAATATCGGGTTTTTTGTTATTATTCCGTCTTTGAGGATGTTAAGATATGATACCGATTTCGTTTTATTTTTTGCCATATCATAAACCTCCGTCTGTCAAAAGTTGAGAAACAGCCTCAAACGCTTTGGAAACTCCTTCGATTATCGCTTTCGATGTTACGGTTGCACCCGTTATTGTTTCAACCGAAGCTATCGAGTTTTCCGATGCGTTTACAAATTGCGAGAGAATAGATCCGTTTGATATTATTCTTTCGCCTACGCCGGGTGTTTCTGAATGTGAAACTACTTTTACGCCTGTCATCAGTCCGTCAACGGAAATTCCGACGATCATGTTTATCGCACCGCCGAACCCGTTATATGCCACGCTGACACAGTATCCGAGGGAATCTCCGCTTCCGACCGCTTCATATATTTCTCCGATATATTGGGACAGATCATCCGAAATGTCTACAGAGACAGGTTCAAATGAAGTTGCATCGGCAAAAAGGGATATTCTTGCCTCGTCGTTTGCTTTTTTTGCGTTTTCATCGATCTTGTCTTTTGTCAGTCCGTTTACGACGGCAAGCATCAAAACGACAGATGCGATGATTATCATAAGCCTTAATGAAAGCGTCTGCAGTTCTCCGCCGCCCTTTTTTGTCGGTTTTTCTTTGGGGACAGTAGGTGTCTTTTTTACGGAAACATCAGAGGTCTCTTCCATATTATTTAGAAGAATCACTGTAGCCGCCTCCTTTTCCGTAACGTCTCGGACGTGTTATCTTATCGATGGGGTACGCAAGAACGTTCATTATAAGTATAGCATAACTTACGCCCTCGCTGTATCCGCTGTAGTAACGCAAAAATACCGTTAAAAGACCGCAGCCTATACCGAATATAAGCTTGCCTTTTGCTGTAACGGGGGAGGTCGAATAGTCTGTTGCCATAAAGAATGCGCCGAGTAAAAGACCGCCGCTCAAAAGTTCATATGTCATGAACTGCCAGTCAAAATGTCCGCCTGTAAGAGGGAATATAAATGTTATGAGAGCAACGGTGCCTATGTATGTTACGGGAATATGCCATGTAATAACTCCTCTGAACAACATATAAAGTCCACCGAGGATTATTGCCGCGGCACATACTTCACCAAGACAGCCTCCGATATTTCCTATAAACATATCTGCCAGGCTTATATCGGGAAGTGTTCCGCTTTTGAGTGAAGCTAACGGGGTTGCAGTTGTTATTGTGTCGATGTATTCGGGCATTTCTGCTCCGTTTGTGAAAATAGGATCGTACAAAACAGGCAATCCCGGAGTTATGAACGGTCTTACAAAGGTTGTCATGATCGTTGGCCATGAGAAAAGAAAAGCCCTTGCCGCAAGTGCGGGGTTCGCAAAGTTTTTTCCAAGACCGCCAAATAACATTTTTACTACAACTATCGCAAAAAGAGCGCCTATGACCGCAACCCAATACGGAGCTGTAACAGGGAGATTGAAAGATAAGAGCATACCTGTTACAACTGCAGAAAAGTCGTCAACAGTATTTCTCTTCTTTGCTATATGATTGAAAATTGTTTCAAATGCTATGCATGCGCCGACACATATGAGTGTAAGGGCAAGCGCACGCCAACCGAAAAATACGACAGACATCGCCGAGATGGGGATCATTGCAATAACAACGTCGATCATGACTTTGCTTATTGTTCGCTCCGATCTGTAATGCGGCGAGGATGTCACAAGTAATCTTTTAGCCAAAATAGATCCTCCGGTCAGTTTAAATTGTTTTCGACCTCTTGTTTTTAGAACGGTCAGTTTTTAGGAATATTTCCTTTTGCCATTCTCATTGCCTGTACAAGATGTAACTTGCCCGGACATACGTATGAACAGCATCCGCATTCTATGCAGTCGATAACATTGAGTTTTTTACATTCCGTAAACTCTCCTGCCAATGCATGCTGATATAAATATGTAGGCATTAACCTCATGGGACAAACCTCTATGCATTTACCGCAACGTATGCATACGGGTTCTTTTTCAAAGCCTTCTTCGTCAGCGCAAAAGGCAAGAAGTGCCGATGTGTTTTTTACAACGGGAGTTTCAATTGAATGTTGGGCAGAACCCATCATCGGACCACCCGATATTATTTTGTATGGGTCGTCTGTAAAACCGTCACAATGTTCAAAAAGAGCATAATACGGTGTTCCGATCCTTACAAGCAGATTTTTCGGGCTTCTTACCGCAGATCCCGATACTGTACAGACTCTTTTTATCAAAGGTCTGCCTTTTGTTATATATCTGTAAAGAGAGGCGCAGGTGTCTACGTTGAATACGGCACATCCTATATCCATAGGAAGCTTTCCCGGCGGGATCTCTCTTCCCGTAATTGCTTTGATAAGTTGCTTTTCGCCGCCCTGCGGATATTTCGTCGGAAGCTCAACGATCGTTATATCCGAATCCTCTGCGGCATGAGACATCGTTGCGATAGCATCCGGTTTGTTTGATTCTATCGCAATTATGGCGTTGTCTTTGTTTAAACATTTCATTATAAGCTTAACGCCGTTTATTATTGTTCGCGGATATTCTACCATCGCTCTGTGATCCGCTGTTATAAAGGGTTCGCATTCAGCTCCGTTTATTATGATCGTTTCGATCTTTTTATCAAGGGCTGTCCTGAGTTTTACATGAAGCGGAAAACCTGCTCCGCCCATGCCGACTGTGCCCGATTCTCTTGCATAGTTGATTATATCGGACGGGGTAAGGTCGTCAAGATCGTCTTCATACGGCTGCAATGTTTCGTCAACAGTGTCCAGACCGTCGTTTTCTATGAGCATGGTTGGCTGACGTGTTCCCGATGGGTGCCAATGTTGGATAATGCCTTTGAATTTACCCGAAACAGGAGAGTGGATAGGGCAGGACATTGCCACAGAGTTGTCGGCTATGACCTGACCCATCTTTACGTAATCTCCGGGCTTAACTGTCGGGATACACGGTGCTCCTATATGCTGAGACAGAGGAACATACATTTCCTCTGTCGGGGGTAAAACTTCAATGGGGCTTGCGTATGTTCTTTCTTTGTTATAGTCGGGATGGATACCGCCTTTAAAAGTAAATGCCAAAAAAATACCCCCAGTTTATTATAATTATGAAAATTTTATTCGCTTAATTCTGCGCAGAGCTTTTCAACAGCCTGCGGCAAAATGATATGTTCGGCCTGAACCATGATTCTTTGCTGAAGAGTTTCGGGGGTATCACCCTCGCATACTTCAACAGCTTTCTGCATTATGATCCTTCCGTGATCGTATTCGCTGTCAACAAGGTGAACGGTTGCACCGCTGACTTTTACGCCGTATGCAAGTGCCGCTTCGTGTACATGCAGACCGTAGAAGCCTTTACCGCAAAAAGAGGGGATAAGGGCAGGATGCACATTGAGTATCCTGTCCTTATATTCTTCGCAAAGGCTTTCGGAAAGCTTGGATAAAAACCCTGCAAGAACGATAACGTCCGCTTTGTATTCATGCAAATATTTCTTTATTTCATCTCCGAATGCTTCTGTGTCATCACCGAATTTTGCTTTTTCCGCAACAAAGTTGGGAATACCGGCTTTTTCGGCGCGCTCAAGAGCATAAACTCCGGGTTTGCTTGATATAACGACGCAGATGTGTCCGCTTTTGATTATACTGTTTTTCTCGGCATCAATAAGCGCCTGGAGATTTGTTCCGCCGCCCGAAACCAAAACAGCAATATTCTTCATAGCCATCAGTTGAGTACCACGCCTTCGTCGCCTTTAATTATATCGCCTATAACGTAAGCATCTTCGCCGTTTTCTTTGAGTATCTCTATCGCTTTATCTGCTTCGTTTGCAGGAACGATAATGCAAAGACCGACCCCCATATTATATGTATTGTACATATCTCTTTCGGGAATATTGCCTTCTTTAGCTATAAGATCAAAGATGGGGAGAACTTTAACTGCGGATTTGTTTATGTTAGCGGTAAGACCTTCGGGAATAGCTCTCGGAATGTTTTCGTAGAAGCCGCCGCCTGTGATATGGCTGATACCTTTAACATCAACCTTTTCAAGAAGAGCCATAACGCTCTTGACATAGATTCTTGTCGGAGTCAAAACTGTTTCAGCGATAGATTTGCCTCCGAGTTCTTCTCTTGCAACGTAAAGTTCGGGACCGTTATTGTCGATATTAAATACTTTTCTTACGAGAGAGAAACCGTTGGAATGAATACCGCTGGATGCAACGGCAATAACAACGTCTCCTTCTGCCATTCTTGTATTGTCAAGAACCTTTTTCTTATCAACAACACCTACTGCAAAGCCTGCAAGGTCATAATCCTCTTCGGGCATAAGACCGGGATGTTCAGCCGTTTCACCGCCGATAAGCGCTGCTCCGGACTGTCTGCAGCCTTCGGCAACGCCGGAAACGATAGCTGCTATCTTTTCGGGGTAGTTCTTGCCGCAAGCTATATAGTCAAGGAAGAACAGGGGCTTTGCACCGCAGCAAATAATGTCGTTTACACACATTGCAACGGCGTCGATACCGATAGTATCGTGTTTATCCATAAGGATAGCCATTTTAACCTTGGTGCCGCAACCGTCGGTACCCGAAACGAGCACAGGCTCGCTCATTCCTGAAAAATCGGGAGCGAAAAGTCCGCCGAAACCACCGATATCCTGAAGAACACCGGAAGTGAATGTGCTTTTAACATGATTTTTCATCAATTCTACACTTTTGTAGCCGGCAGTAACATCAACGCCTGCCGCAGCATAGCTTGCGCTGTGACTTGAATTGCTCATAATATCTAAAATCTCCCTGAGTTGTTATTTTTTCAGAAAAGCCTATGGCTTATTCACCCATAAGTCTCTTCATGATTTCCTTGTAAGCATCTTCAACATTGCCGAGGTCTCTGCGGAAACGGTCTTTGTCGAGCTTTTCATGAGTCTTGCTGTCCCAGAAACGGCAGGTGTCGGGAGAGATCTCGTCTGCGAGAACGATAGTACCGTCGGAAAGACGACCGAATTCAAGCTTGAAGTCAACGAGTTCGATGTTGAGGTCTGCAAGATATTCTGTGAGGAACTGATTGATCTTCAAAGAGTAGTCTGCAATGGTCTTAACTTCTTCAGCGGTAGCAAGCTGCATAGCTGCAATATGGTAATCGTTTATCATCGGGTCTCCGAGATCATCGTTTTTATAGCAGTATTCGAGAACGGTTGTCGCAAGTTTTGTTCCTTCGGGAAGACCGAGACGTTTGGAGAGAGAACCTGCGGCAATATTTCTTACGATAACTTCGAGAGGAACGATCGTTACTCTTTTAACGAGTGTTTCTCTGTCTGAGAGTTCTTTAATGAAATGGGTGGGGATGCCTTTTTCTTCGAGCATCTTCATGAGATGGTTGGTAACTCTGTTGTTTATAAGACCTTTACCTTCAATTGTACCTTTTTTGAGACCGTTGAATGCTGTAGCATCATCTTTGTAATCAACTATAAGTTCATCGTAAACATCGGTTGCGTAAACTTTCTTTGCTTTGCCTTCGTATAACTGTTCTTTTTTCATGGTTATGACCCCTTTATTTTTTTGAATTATTATTTTACTAAAAATTATTTTTCTTCTGCAAGTTGCTGGATCTTTGCATCTTTTTCAAGAATGTCTGATGCCATTTTTTCTTTGTATTCAACAAACTTGTTATAAAGCTCTTCATCGCTTATTGCCATCATCTGAACGGCAAGAAGAGCTGCGTTTTCTGCTCCGTCTATTGCAACGGTTGCAACCGGAACGCCTTTGGGCATCTGAACGGTGGAGAGAAGACTGTCGAGACCGTCCATTGTTGAGCTTTTAACGGGAATACCGATAACGGGAAGTGCTGTATGTGCCGCCATTACGCCTGCGAGATGAGCCGCTTTGCCTGCAGCGCAGATAAGACAAGCGTAGCCGTTAGCCTTTGCATTTTTGGAAAAATCGGCAGCCTGGTCGGGTGTGCGGTGTGCGGAGAGAACCTTTACGGTGTATTCGATACCGAATTTTTCAAGCGTTCTGAACGCCGGTTTGAGTACGGGAAGATCACTGTCGCTTCCCATTATGATTGCAACTTTTTTCATAGTTTTTTCTCCTGATGTTATTATATCAAAATTAAACTGTGATTCTAAAACAATATACAATATTATTTTACACTATTTTACGTTTATTTGCAAGTGAAAATTTTTCTTTTTACAATAATTTCGCAATTAAATATACTGTCTATCGATTTTATTCCCGAATCAAACGTCTTTCGACAGTGTTGAGCTTTTCCATCACTATGTTCTTATGCCAGACGCTCTTCAGTTCACCGTAGAGCTTGTCATATTCATCGGAACGTATTACCGCGCTGATCTTTACGTTTTCGGTAAATTGCCTGTCCGTTATTTCCGCACCCGAAAGAAGAACGGCTCTCTCCATCTGACTGTGAAGATCGTATCCGTATTCCATCGAAAATTCCGTAAACGGTGCTATGTCGGCAATTCCCGCCTCCTCGATCGCTTCGGCGGCAGAACGTGAATACGCCCTTACAAGTCCGCCTGCTCCGAGAAGAATACCCCCGAAATATCGTGTTACGGTTATTAACGTGTCGCATAATTTTTTTGATGAGATGACATGAAGAATAGGCATTCCGGCTGTTCCGGACGGCTCTCCGTCATCTGAAAATCTTTGTAAAGAGTTTTCTCTCAGTATATAAGCGTGACAGACATGCGTCGCATCCGGATGCTCTTTTTTTACGGACATTATCGCTTCTTCAGCTTCTTTTTCCGTTGAAACGTAAAAAGTCTGTCCGATAAATACTGATTTTTTTTCCGTAAATTCGGTAATTATATTTCTTCCTACAGTTATCATTTTTTTATTTGCGGACAGTCCGCCCTTTTCTCAGAATAGCATATTGCATATACAAATTCATATTGCTTGTACATACTTCTTTATTATAACATTTTTCACACGGTTTTTCAAGCCCTCATGCAAAAAATAATAAAATATATATTCGGAAATACAGGTACGGTTGAAAAATATCAGATATTGTGCTATAATAAACTAAACGTAAAGTTGAATCAGATTTCATTTTCAAATCGATTCCTTTTTGTTTTTCCGTGTGTTATAATATATTTGCGATACAGAAAAAAGTTAAAGGATCAATGTGCCATGAAAGAAACGATGGGTCAAATCATAAAAAAGCTGCGTAAAGAACGTAATCTGACGCAGGAAGATCTCGCCGAACAGCTTGGTGTTACTGCGCAAGCTATATCAAAATGGGAAAATGATTACGGTCTTCCCGATATTTCTCAGGTCATTCCTCTTGCCACCGTTTTTAACGTAAGCACAGATGTCCTGTTCGGTTTTTGCGGTAAAAATGAAACAGATGAGATTAAAAAGATCATAGCGGACGCATATTCGAAAATTACGTACCCAAAAACAAAAGAAAATGTTAAACTGTGCTATGACGAGATCGAAAACGGTGCTGAAAAATATCCGAATAATGTTTTGCTTCTTCACCATTTTCTTGAGATCGGAGCCTCTCTTGCTTATCCCGAAAGCCCGTATTACGATGCGGAAAACGGTGAGAGTATTTATAAAAAATGTATCCGTAAAGCTAATATTATCATTAAAAACAGCAGAAATGTTCCGGATATCCTTCGTGCGAACAGGATAATGTGTCTTCTTCATGCCGCATACGGCAGTTTTGCTATCGCAAAAAGCCATGCTGAAGAATTTCCGAAACGTTCCGATATGACGGTATACTTTATGAAAGCGAATATCTCTCATTTTGAAAAAGATTACGCTTCCGAAAACAGATTTCTCCAGAATGACCTTATCCATCATATCAATCCCATGATCGATGATATCGTAAATATAGGTCTTTGTTATTTTCGTCTTGAAGAGTATGAAAAAGCTGAGTTTGCTTACTGTCAGGCGCTTGATTTTATTAAGCTTATCTGTCAAAAAGAGGATTCCTTCCTGTTTTTTCATTTTCGTGAAAAAGGGGATATTTATTCGCTTCTTGCCGAGGTCTATCTCAAACAGGGCAGGGTAGACGATGCCTTGATAACTCTTGAAAAAATGGTTAATTGCGATGTTAACATAATCCAAACGTTTGTCCTCGAAAAGAGCATGGTTTCACCGCTCCTTTGCGAAGTCGGACCTAATTTTTACGTTAAATACCGTAAATATAAAGGCTGGCTTCTGAATAAACTGAAAAATCCCGCTTTCGATGAGATAAGGTCAGACGAAAGATTTGTAAAACTACAGACAAAAGCGTCGGAGTGTCGTGTCAGACAATAGCAAAATAACGATTAAATATTCACTTTCGTAATAAAAATATTAAAAACAGCTGTGCGGAATTTCCCGTGCGGCTGTTGACTTTTTTGTATTATTATGATATAATATAGTTTATTGAAAATGTAAAAACGGAGGGACTGTAATATGAATAAAGGGATATATCCTGCACTTCTCACTCTTTTTGATGAAAATGGCGATCCTCATATCTCCGCGATCGGGAAACTTACCGACCATGTTATAACAAACTGCAGCGCCGACGGTCTTTATGTTTGCGGAAGTACAGGCGAAAATTTCCTTATGAGCCATTCTCAGAAGAAATCCGTTCTTACCGCCGCCGCAAAAGCCGCTGACGGAAGAGCAAGCCTTATTGCTCATATCGGTTCGAATGTTGTTGAAGAGGTTTATGACCTTGCCGATCTTGCTGCCGACTGCGGTTACGATGCGGTTTCTGCGGTAACTCCGTTCTATTATAAATTTACGAATGCCGAGGTCGTCGATTATTATTTACGTCTTGCCGAAAGATCAAAGCTTCCTCTTGTCGTTTACAACATCCCGGTTCTTACATCGGTAAGTCTTACGATGTCCGACTTTTCGAAACTGTTTGCTCACGGAAATATTATCGGTGTTAAAAACTCTGCACAGGATTACTTTTTCCTCGAACGCATTCGCACCGCTTTCCCCGATAAAGTTATTTATTCGGGTGTTGACGAAGCGCTTCTTTCAGCTGCTATTCTCGGTACAGACGGCGCTATCGGCAGTACATATAATATTATAGGTCATTGGGCAAAAGAAGTTTTTAATCTCTCACAGAACAACGAGATTCCGAAAGCTCTCGAAATCCAAAAAAAGATGAACGAAGTTATCGATATGCTTCTTAAAGCAGGTATTTATCAGACGCTCAAAGAAGTTATTGCTCTTTACGGAATAGAGTCCTGCGGTTGCCGCAGACCGTTCTCAGAGACTACCGATGCGCAGAAATCCGCAGCAAAAGAAATTTTTGAAATTATCAATAAATAATAAACAGAAACAGGGTCGTATTTATGAATAAGTTAATTGAAAAACGTCATCTTAACCCGACTGTTACCCTTTTTACCTTTGAAGCTCCTCTTATCGCCAAAAAGGCAGAACCGGGTCAGTTTGTTATACTCCGTCCTAATGAAAACAGCGAACGAATCCCCCTCACCATCGCTGATTTTGACCGTGAAAAAGGAACGGTCACCGTTATCGTTCAGATCGTCGGCGGAACCACCGCTGATCTCAATGCAATCCCCGAAGGTGAGTTTATTCACGACGTTGCAGGTCCTCTCGGCAAAGCTACCGAGACCGACGGACTCAAAAAAGTGGCAGTTGTCGGCGGCGGCGTTGGTTGCGCGATAGCTTACCCCATAGCTAAAAAGCTTACAAAACTCGGTGCATCCGTTGATTTTATCGTAGGTTTCAGAAATAAAGACCTCGTTTTTCTCGAAGAAGAATTTACAGCCGCAAGCGATAAACTCGTTATCATGACAGATGACGGCTCTTACGGCGAAAAGGGTCTCGTTACCGATGCTCTTAAGAAACTTATCGAGGACGGTGCAAATTACGATGAAGTAATTGCTATCGGACCGCTGATCATGATGAAATTCGTTTGTAAACTTACAAAAGAATACGGTATAAAAACAATTGTAAGCATGAACCCCATTATGATCGACGGCACGGGTATGTGCGGCGGTTGCCGTATTACCGTCGGCGGTAAAATGAAATTTGCCTGCGTTGACGGTCCCGACTTCGACGGTCATGAAGTAGATTTCGATGAAGCAATGCGCAGAAATACCATGTACAAAGAATTTGAACATGAAAAATCCTGCAGATTACATAATATGAATTGAGGTCCGAGTATGGCTAATATGTTTCCCAAGAAAAATCCGATGCCCTCGCAGGAACCGGATATCAGAAATAAAAACTTTGATGAGGTAGCCCTCGGTTATACCGAACAGCAGGCTCTCGACGAAGCAGCTCGTTGCCTTAACTGTAAAAATAAGCCTTGCACTCAGGGCTGTCCCGTTGCTATCAACATTCCCGAATTTATCAAAGAAACTGCCGCAGGCAATTTCGAAAAAGCATATGAGATCATTTCTCAGACCAGTTCTCTGCCCGCAGTCTGCGGTCGTGTTTGTCCGCAGGAATCTCAGTGTGAAAAATACTGCGTTCGCGGCATCAAGGGCGAACCAGTAGGCATCGGCAGACTTGAACGTTTTGTTGCCGACTGGCATAACGCTCATGCAACCGAAGCAACCGTCCGTCCCGAATCAAACGGTCATAAAGTCGCAGTCGTAGGCTCCGGTCCTTCCG
>SVMP01000193.1 GCA_015067385.1 Oscillospiraceae bacterium
TGCTATATATCCGGCGTAAGCAAGTGTTGATGTGCAGAGATTTGCAGTTCCTGCCGGAAATCTACCTTCAAGTTCATCACTGTCTGAGGCAATGACACCTTCGCTGTTTTTCTTACGTATGCAGTATTCTGCGCACCATTCTATTGCGGGAAGAAGCTCTTCTGCCAATGCTTTATCGCCTGTTGTTAAAGCGAATCTTGATGCACCGTATAAATACATTGCGGCATCGCCTCTGTCACCCGCACCGTTCCAATAATCTATACCTTCAGCAATAACGGATGACGGGATCGGTTTATATTTTGATGACATAAACGGCATATACATGCGGTACGCATTCGCGCTGCATTCTATAAGAGCCTCGTCTCCCGTGTATGCAAAATAAGGACCGGCGTATTCTACCTGGTCGTTACACCATGTCGCTGCGTAATAACTTTTTCCGCCCGGGCTGTGGATCAGACCGTATTTTGTATCAAAAACCGATTCTCCTGCACGGATCTTTGCGAAACGGAACATTGTATCGAGAAGCTGATTACCGGTGTCAAGCTTCATGGGTGACGTCAGTCTTTCTATGTTTTCCATTCTCTTTTTCAGTTCGGTTTTGGGGTCGGTATAATCCGGGAGAAAACAGTCTTGTATTTCGTTTGCAACACGTCCGGTAAATGAAATATAATATGTATACTCTTCTCCGACATCAAGCTTTCTTTCTTCGAAATCCGTAACAACTTCCATTATATTTATACCCATCGGTCCCATTGTTTGATCGACTTCGTTGTTTTTTACGGATGTTTCAAGCGTAATGCTTTCATTTCCCAAATTTTTAATTGTTACAGCTTCATATGTTATGCGGTAGTTTGTAGACGGATAACATGTATGGATAATTTCAATATTACTTTTTTTATCTTTGCAGTATAATGTTAAAACACCGTTAAATTCTACTCTTTTAAGTTCTTCGTTTGCTTTTTCTCCGTTAATAATGACATTCGGAATGTTTTCATTGGGTATATCAAGCTGGTATGTTGCATGTGTATTGTTTGGTCTCAATCTGAGAGTCGGAAAAGTCGGTCTGTGTATAAGCATAAATCCGTCTTCTGTCATTCCGTACGTTACAGTATCTGAAACATAAAAACCGGACATTTCAACGTCATCTGTGTGTATGTCTTCTTGTTTAACATTCCATGCTATAGCGTGTCCGTTGCGGATAATATCCCATCTTGCCATAGTAATTCTCCTTATTATTGTATTGTTTCTTTCTTTTAAAAATATATCTTTAATTTAGTTTATGATCTGTGTTTTTCAGCGCATTCTCGAATGATCTCAACATATCTTTTAACCTTGTGGTATGAATTGTTTATTTTATAAACATCTCGTTGAACGAATTCAAGAGTGCATCCCTGCGCTGATTCAACTGTTGTATTGATATGTTTTCTTACGGCATCTTCATCAAGTTCCTTTCCGACACCTATAAGGTTCGGGGAAGGTTTTCTCAAATACATGATCTCTTTGCCTGCGAGCTGTTCGCCCATATATTTTTCGTTACACCAGGGAGAGATCGAAACTTTCGAAAGATTCGGAAGCTTTGATATAGAATCTTCCCAGATACTATCGACTGCTTCGCAGCATCCGTAAGAAAGCAAACCGTATGTATCAGCAATTTTTTTATAGTATGGGAAAATAAATTCGTTAAACATAGCAGGGGATATTCCTTGCGTTTCCTGCGAATCCAAAAAGCCCCATATATCATTTGATGTGTATTTTTCAAGATCGGAAGGAAGCTTATCTGTAAATGAGTATGTGCCTTGTGCAACAGATTCAAATGAAGTCGTCGATCTTAAAACGCCAGAGTCGGATAGTTTTTTATTAAGTTCAACATAATCATCTGTCAGCATGTCCATCATTTTATGGAAAAGATCGGGATAGTCATACATTGCCGTAAACATATCTTCCATATCCATTATATGTACTATTGCCTGTGTGGGACAAGCATAAAGAGCACAGCCGGTTCTTTTAGCCGGAATTATATCCCCGAATATTTCGTTCCATTCGTTTATAGCTTTTTCTGTTTCTGCGGGATCTCCAACACCCAAAGGCGATTTCTTGAGCTTATGAAAATCTTCTTCAAGGTCTACGATCTTTGATATAAAGTGATGTCCGAGTCTGTCTCCGTCTTTATTTTCAGCTCGAACAGTCTCTACAGGAATATCAAAAGGAGAAAGCCAGCCGGAACAGGAAAAACCTACATACGGAGCAACGATCGTATCATCATCAAAAAGTTCGTGATTAACAATACGTGAAAGAAATCCCCATTCTATATTTCTTCCCTGTTCTGATTCGCATTCCATCAACTGGGGAATAATATCGGATGCAAAAGTTCCGAGTTCAATAAGGATCATCGGTCTTGATCCTTTTTCAAAACGTCCGTGTGCTTCCCATTCTTTGATCAGATCTTTCATCTTTTGCGATGATGCAATTTTTGCTTGCTTTTCGGCAAGGTATAAGAGTCGTTTTTTGTCTTTTTCAGGTATAATGATAGGCATTGTTCAAAACCTCATTTCCTAAGTATATAGATAATTATTGAATAATTATACTATCTAAATAAAAGTATATCATAGAAAATAAAAAAAATCAATACTGTTGTGTTGAGTCTCAGCATAAATCTTTTCATGTTGTTATAAAAATATAGGGGAGGGATTGGATGCGAGTTTTTTCCAGACTTTCAGTCTGTTCGGTCGTGTTTGGAATAATCGGAGCTGCATATACTGTCTTTATAGGTGGAGCAGACGATGTTTTTCATGTCGCCGAAAATATAAATTATTCTCAAAATATTGTTTTATCTTATATTATCTTTCATTTAAAAACTGTATTTTTGATCTTTTTTAACGGTCTTTGTTCTTTTGGCTGGATAACTGTTTTTCCTATATTGTTTTTCAGATCGTATTATATGTCTTTTACATGTATTTCTATTGCTGTTGCGAATATGAAAGAAGCGACGGTTTTAGTTCCGCCGCTTCTTCTGTCTTTTATTCTTGAAATAGGTTCTTTGATTTTTTTTACACCGATAGCCGCTGAATTTGCTTTGTCGATCGTCAAAATACAAAATATAAGTTTCGGTAAAAGATTCTTTGATTATTTTCTGCTATTTATTTTATCGACAATATTTTCCTGTCTATCGGCTCTTTGTAATTTGATATTTCAAGGTTATATTTAGTTTTGAGGTTTTACATACTGAACAACAGGAGCTGAACCGTCTGTAAGAACACCGAAAGAATAACCTTTTTCAATAAGACCCTCTATAATTTCGGGCAATGCCTGAACGGTCGTTCCTTTTGTATTGGTATCGTGCATAAGGATTACAGCTTTGTTCATAGTAGCTCTCGAAAGAACATTTTTTACTATCGTATCTTTCGATGCGCCTTTGGAACTTGCCGCATCCCCGCTGTCAACATTCCAGTCATAATATTCCATACCCATATCCGCAAGTGCACTGATAGCAGGTTGGATAATATTCGTATTGTAACTTTTGTGAACGGTATTGTTCGAACCGCCGGGAAATCTGAATATAGTAGGGGTATATCCTGTTAGTTCAAAGATCTTATCGTTGAGCTTTGT
>SVMP01000194.1 GCA_015067385.1 Oscillospiraceae bacterium
GAAGAGCCTGCTTGACGATATCGTTGGTGTTGTCGGCAGAGCATTTCAAAACGGCTTTTGAAGCGTCGTTTTTGCTGTAACCGAGAGCGACAAGGACGGCGACCGCATCGGAAACGGCATCGTTGTCGGGAACATTATCCTCAAACTCGGCAATTTCGGACGGAACGACCTTCGTCTTTGAAATTTTATCTTTAAGCTCAAGGCAAATTCTCTGGGCGAGCTTGGGACCGACACCTGCGGCTTTCGTTATGCCTTTAGCATCGGACGACATGACGCAAGCGGCGAAACTTTCGGGAGTATGAACGGAAAGAATTGCGAGAGCAGCTTTCGGACCGACACCGCTGATCGACAAAAGAAGCTCGAAAAACAGCTTTTCCTGCTCGTCCGCAAAGCCGTAAAGGTCAAGCGCATCTTCTTTGACATTGAGATACGTATAAAGACACGCATTTTCGAGGCGCGCGATCTGCTTATAAGTATTTTCAGTTATAGCGCACTTATAGCCAACGCCGCCGCAGTCGATGACCGCAAGATTCGGCTGAACAAGCGCAAGTTTTCCCGAAAGGTAATAATACATATTTTAACCTCTGTTAATTAAAATCTTAGACAGTGAGCACAACATATTGCACATTGTTTGCAATGGCTGATATACTGAATCATAAAATATATTTTTTCCGTAAGTTAATCAGAACCTTAAACAGTGCGCACAACAAATAGCCATTGCAAGTGCGTCGGCGGCATCGTCGGGACGGGGGATCTTTTCGAGATTGAGGAGCATTTTAACCATAGCCTCGATCTGCTGTTTGTCCGCCCTGCCGTAGCCCGTGACCGCCTGTTTGACCTGAAGCGGTGTAAATTCGGAGCAATGGATGCGTTTTTTTGTTAACGCAAGAAGAAGAACTCCCCTCGCCTGCGCAACATCGATTGCGGTTTTGGAGTTTGTGTTGAAAAAAAGCTTTTCCATTGCGGCAGTTTCGACATGATAATAATCGACAAGCCGTGAAGCCTCGTCAAAAATCTGTTCGATACGGTCGCAAAGCGGTGTATGAGCCGGCGTAATTATTGCGCCATAGTCCGAGCCGAGAAACTTGTTTCCTTTATATTCAACGATTCCCCAGCCGACTGTTGCAACACCGGGGTCGATACCGAGAATTATCATCAGTCTCTACCCATTTTTCTTTCGATCTCACGTTGAGCGTCACGTTTTGCGGCAGTCTCACGTTTATCGTAAAGCTTTTTACCTTTACAAAGACCGATCTCGACCTTTACATAAGAATCCTTGAAATACACGGAAAGAGGGATAAGCGAGTAGCCGTCCTTTTTGACCTCGTTAAAGAGGCGAAGTATCTCTTTTTTGTGCATGAGGAGTTTGCGTTCTCGCAGGGGGTCTTTATTGAACACATTTCCTTTTTCGTAGGGAGAAATGTGCATGCCGACGACAAAAATTTCCTTGCCGTCGGTCTTGCAATATGAATCTTTAAGATTTATTGTGCCCTGTCGGATGCTTTTAACTTCCGTGCCGGCGAGAGAAATACCTGCCTCGAACTTTTCTTCAACAAAATAGTCGTGAAACGCCTTTCTGTTCTGCGTTACGATCTTGGGCATAATAAACTCCTTCTATTTTTATTTATACTTTCAAACCTTCGTCAGCCATGAGCTTACCCGATTCAATATAAGGTTTAAGACGGGGGTAAACGACATTATTGAGGTATTCCTCTGTCTGTTTGGGTGCTCTGCCGACAAAGCTGTCGGGGTTAAGAAGCTCTGCGATCTCGTCTTTTTTAAGGAAGAACGCTTCGTCAGCCGCAATACGTTCGAGAAGATCGTTTTCAGCGCCTTCTTCTTTAACACGTTTCGCAGCCGCAACGCTGTGCTGACGGATCTTTTCGTGAAGCTCCTGTCTGTCTCCGCCTTTTTTAACAGCAGCCATCATGATATTTTCGGTAGCCATAAACGGAAGCTCATTCATAAGACGGCGGCGAACGATCTTCGGATAAACAACGAGACCGTTGGAGACGTTGATGAAAATATTAAGGATAGCGTCGATACCGAGGAAAGCTTCGGAAACGGCGATACGTTTATTTGCGGAGTCGTCAAGGGTACGTTCAAACCACTGAGTACCTGCAGTGAACGCGGGAGAGAGAGAGTTTGTCATAACATATCTTGCGATAGCGCAGATACGTTCGCTTCTCATGGGGTTACGTTTATAAGGCATTGCGGAGGAGCCGATCTGATTTTTTTCGAACGGTTCTTCCATTTCCTTGAAGTTTGCAAGAATACGGAGGTCGTTAGCGAATTTCATAGCGGATTCTGCGATACCTGCGAGGGTGTTGCAGATAAATGCGTCAACCTTACGGCTGTACGTCTGACCGGAAACGGGGAAAGTTTCGGTAAAGCCCATTTCTTCTGCGATCATTTTTTCAAGGATAGGTGTTTTTTCGTCTGCTTCATCGCCGAAAAGTTCAACGAAAGAAGCCTGAGTGCCTGTTGTACCCTTCTGACCGAGAAGTTTGAGGCTGTCGATACGGAATTCAAGCTCATCAAGGTCGAGCATAAGCTCGTTTACCCAAAGAGTTGCTCTTTTGCCGACAGTCGTGGGCTGAGCAGGCTGAAGATGGGTGTACGCAAGACAAGCCATATCCTTATACTGATAAGCAAAATCTGCGAGAGTTTTAATAACGGTAACGAGCTTATCACGAATAAGCTCAAGACCCTGTTTCATAACGATGATGTCGGTATTGTCGCCAACATAGCAGGAGGTGGCACCGAGGTGAATTATCGGTTTTGCGCTTTTAGCCTGTTCACCGTATGCGAAAACGTGAGCCATAACGTCATGGCGAACTTCTTTTTCACGTGCTTCGGCAACGTCAAAATTTATATCATCTTTATATTTTTCAAGTTCGGCGATCTGTTCGTCGGTTATGTTAAGGCCGAGTTTCTGCTCTGCGCGCGCAAGAGCGATCCAAAGGCGGCGAAAAGTTCTGAATTTATTCTCTGCTGAGAAGATATACTGCATTTCACGGCTGGAATAGCGTGTGCAAAACGGGCTTTCGTAAGATTCGTAGCTCATGAAAAACGTCCTTTCTGTTAATTCTTTTCACTTAAATATTTTTCAACTGCGGCAAGACGTACGCAAACACAGAGGATCTCTGCAGCCGTCTGAAGCTCGCACAGCGGAGGGTTGGTCGGAGCGATACGGATGTTATTATCTTTCGGGTCAACGCCGTACGGGAATGTCGAGCCTGCAGGAGTCATTGTAACGCCTGCCTCTTTCATAAGGGAAACGACACGTTTTGCGCATCCGTCGGGAACGGTAAGAGAAACGAAGTAGCCGCCGTTCGGGTTAGACCAAGAAGCGACATCGGGGATCTCTTTTTCGAGAATATATAACAAGATCGCAAAACGAGGCTTGATTATCTCGGCATGGCGGTGCATCTGTTCACGAACGCCTTCTGCGTCCTTGAAATAGCGGACATGGCGGAGCTGATTGAGCTTATCGTGACCGATAGTTTGTACACCCATTA
>SVMP01000195.1 GCA_015067385.1 Oscillospiraceae bacterium
AGTCACCACCGTGGTGAGAAAAAACATGAATACGGTTTCTTTTTTTGAAATACTGTTGACCTTGACCTCCGCTTTATTGCCGTTATACGGATTTCTTAACCACGATATCAACGCAAAAAGCGCCATTGGTGCTGTCATTGTAAGGTAAGTTATCATCTCACCGTAATATTCAAACGAGTATGATATGATGCCGTAAAGAACGCTGAATATTATCATTAACAGCTGTCCGAAAGGATTACCTTTTGCGTTAAATATCAGCGAAGTAACACCTATCAGCGATGCTGAAAAGGTTAAATAATTTTCTCCGTCAAAAATAAAAAAAGATATGCTTATAAATAATACGGATAAAGTCCATAAAATGATTTCAGCAGATGAAAAATACCCGATTCTGTATTTTATATCTTTCATAAAAAACCTTCCTTTGTCTTTTGCTCTCAAAAAAAGCATCCGCGGCACATCTTCAAAGACCTAACGATGTGCATGCGAATGCTTATGCATTTCACTACCCGGTGGCAGTTTTATTTTCAATTTGACGTATTATATCACATTTTTTTATTTATGTCAAGAGGACGATCCGATAAAATAATAGTCTGCTTTGTGTCTTTTTGTTTTGTATCGAATAAATATTTCTTGACAATATTTTGTTGCTGCTTGACAAACCGATCGCTTTGGATTATAATTTTTATTAAGAAATCAATAAATAACGGAGGTCATAAAATGGCAAAAAGCATTCAGGATATTCTTAATATTATTAAAGAAAATGATATTAAAATGATCGACTTTAAAATGGTCGATATTAACGGTCAGTACCGTCATGTTACAATCCCCGCAGAAAACTTCTCCGAAGATACTATGAAGAGCGGTATCGGTTTTGACGCTTCAAACTACGGTTATGCAGTTGTTGAAAAGAGCGATATGGTCTTTATTCCCGATCCCGACACAGCAGTTATCGATCCGTTCTGCTCTATTCCGACTCTTTCTATGACCGGTAATGCAATGATCATCGATTCTCCCGAAAATCGTCCCCTTGCACAGTATCCGAGAAATATTGTTCGTGCAGCGGTTGAATCTATGAAAAAAAGCGGTGTTGCCGACACCATGTATATTCTCCCCGAATTTGAATTCTATCTTTTTGACGAAGTAACATGGGGCGTTCAGGGTAATTATATCGGCGCTCAGGTCGATGCTGTTCAGTCCTATTGGAACAGTACAAACGAAGGCCACGGCGTAGTTGTTCCCAAACAAAAAAATTATCATATCGCAAAACCTTTTGATGTTTCCTATGAATGCCGCAGCGAAATGTGTATGCATATGCTCGATGCAGGTATTGAAATAAACTATCATCATCCCGAAGTTGCCGCTTCCGGTCAGTTCGAGATCGAACCTCAGCTCGGTGAAGTCGTTCACATGGCAGATGCTACCATGATGATCAAATATATCATTCATAACACCGCTCTCAAATACGGCAAGAGTGCCACTTTCATGCCCAAGCCCATTTACGGTGAGGCAGGAAGCGGTATGCATGTTCATATGCTTCTCATGAAAGACGGTAAACCCGTATTTTCCGATGATAACGGTTATTCTCATCTCAGCAAAACAGCTCACTATTTCATGGGTGGCCTTCTTAAACACATCGCTTCTCTTTGCGCTCTTACAAATCCGAGCACAAACTCATTTAAACGTCTTGTTCCCGGTTTTGAGGCTCCCGTAACCGTAGGCTATGCAACGTCTAACAGAAGCGCTGTTATCAGAATCCCCGCATATGCAAAATCTCCGGAAAAACGTCGTTTCGAACTTCGTAACCCCGATGCAACATGTAACCCGTATTTCTGCTATGCGGCAATCCTTATGGCAGGTCTCGACGGTATCAAAAATCAGATCGATCCTCATGAAAACGGTTGGGGTCCGTATGATATGAACCTCTATCATCTCAGTGATGAGGAAAAAGCAAAACTCCATCATCTTCCCACTTCTCTCGATGAGGCTCTTGATGCTCTTGAAAAAGATCATGATTATCTTACAGCGGACGGTGTATTCCCCGAAGAACTTCTCAAAAACTTTATCGCAACAAAACGCGAAGAATGCCGTCAGCTCGCAGCAATTCCTCATCCTGCAGAATTTGATAAGTATTATAATCTGTAATTTGACATTAAAATACCTTCGGTGCCGTTTCACCGAAGGTATCTTTGAAATCAGGAGAGTTTATGCATAAACTGTATGAAAAAAGCGAATTAGCATTTTTTTTCGCTTGGCTTGTCATTTATATTGTCTGTTCAAGTCTGTTTGACAGTCTTTCTTCATTGATAGGTGTAGAAAAACTTTTTACGGCTGTTTTCCATTCATTGATGTCTTTTTCAGCGCTGTTTTGGATGAAAAAACATGATTTATTGAAAAAATACGGAATTGTTAAACCGAACGCTTCTTCTTCAAGATTTTTGTTTTACATCCCCCTTGTAATTATCGTTTCATGTAATGTTTGGTTCGGGGTGATGCTTAATTACTCTGTCATGGAGACTTTATTATATATCATCAGCATGATAGGGGTCGGTTTTCTCGAAGAATTTATCTTTCGCGGTCTGCTCTTTCGTGCAATGGAAAAAAACGGGCTTTATTCTGCGATAATCGTTTCAAGCATAACATTCGGTATCGGACATATTATTAATCTTTTTAACGGAAGCGGTGCGGATATCCTTTCGAATCTTTGCCAGATCATCTCAGCGGTCGCATTCGGCTTTTTGTTTGTTGTAATTTTTTACCGTTCACAAAGTCTGCTTCCGTGCATAGCAACCCATAGCGCTATTAACGCTTTAAGTGTTATTTCAAAAGAAACAACATTAAGCTCCGGTGTTGTGTCCTCTCTTATTATAACAGTCATCGCAATAGCATATACTCTTGTTTTATTAAAAACTCTGCCGAAATCAAATTAAAAACATAAAATATGATTACTTTTTTTGAGGTGAACAATAATGAAAATAATAAAAAATAATGATTTGGTTTTTCCTTATATTGCATACATACCCGAGAATTTAAGCGAACATCCTTCTTTGCTCATACAACTTCACGGTGCAGGTGAACGCGGTAACGGCGGAGATTCTTTGGATCTCGTTCTCATTAACGGTTTCCCGAAGACAATTAACGACGGAAATTTAAAGGACTGCGTTTTTGTTATGCCTCAGTGCCCCGAGGATTCATTCTGGGTAGCCAAAATTGAAAGCATTAAAAAGTTTATCGATCAGATGATAGAAAAATATTCTGTTGATACCAATAGAATTTATCTTTGCGGTCTCAGTATGGGCGGTTTCGGAACATGGTACACTGCCATGGCTTATCCTGATTTATTTGCCGCTATCGCTCCGTGTTGTGGCGGCGGTATGGCGTGGAATGCGCATACCCTTAAAATGCCGATCTGGGCTTTCCACGGACTTGACGATACTTGTGTTTCACCCAATCAGACGATCGAGATGATCAATGCTTTGAAAAACACGAAT